>JAZABE010000632.1:0-1130 GCA_036137535.1 Planctomycetota bacterium
GTCGATTCGTATGCGATTTGTGTGCATTTTGGGTCCATTCTGGTCTCGTTTTGGGTCCGTTTTGCAATTGTCAGGTCGGATCGAAAGCAAATTCGCTTCGGATCGGCCCCAAGTCGGCCCCAAGTCGGCCCCAAGTCGGCCCCAAGTCGGCTCGTAAGCAAATTAAACACATTTTGCCGAAGGATTTTGACGTACCGTGCCCCAAGGGACCCAACGGGACCCACCGGGAATCACCGCCGGGCAACTCCAAACGTGACCAATCTGCTAATCCATATGATTAGTTCTTCTCTATCTATCTATCTATCTATCTATCTATTGACAATCCACTGGTCGCCCTAATCATATGTCGGCTCTGCCCAAGTCGTTCCACTTTGTCCATGTCACTTCGGATCGCAAGCAAATTTCGCTTCCGATCGGATCGTTTCGCATGCGATTTGGGGCCATTTTGGGTCAATGTTGGGTGCATTTCGGGTCCATTTTGGGGTTGTCAAGTCGGATCGAATGCAAATTTGCGTCGGATCGGCCCCCAAGTCGCTTCCAAGGCGGTTCCGATCCGCTTTTTGGCGGGTCCATGTGCAAAAGTCATATGAATTGCCGAGCGGATTGCGTGTAGCGCACCCTGTGGAAATCACCGCAAATCACACGGAAATCACCGCAAACCACCGCAAACCACCGCCGGGCAACTCCAAACGTTACCAATCTGCCAATCCATATGATTAGTTCTTCTCTATTGACATCCCATCTGTCGCCCTAATCAAATATCTGCTCCGCCCAAGTCGTTCCATCCGCTGCATGTCAATTCGGAGCGAAAGCAAATTTCGCTTCCGATCGGGTCGATTCGTGTACGATTTGGATGCATTTTGGATCCATTTTGGGTTCACTTGGAGTCCATTTTGGTTCCGTTTTGCGATTGTCAGGTCGGATCGAATGCAAATTCGCTTCGGATCGGCCCCAAGTCAGCCCCAAGTCGGCTCATAAGCAAATTAAACACATTTGCCGAAGGATTTTCGTATAGCATAAATCACTTTGACGTCACTTTGGCATCACTTTGAGGTCACTTTGGCGTCGTTTTGAAGTGACTTCGAGATCGCTTGTGGCTTATGAGGGTGACTCTGGTTCAGTTTGGCATC
>JAZABE010000633.1:0-2166 GCA_036137535.1 Planctomycetota bacterium
TTGATGAAGCGGTTGATGGATTTCGGAAACGGTTTCCGGATCACCTGTTCAGAGAGTATCTGGCGATTGAGTTTTATCGACAAAAGGAATCGTCTCAAAAAATGGTCGAAGCCGTTGATCGAATTATCCAAAGGGTAAAGGATCCGTATTTGAAGCTTCTGAAGCTGGAGCCTTTGATCAATTTAGGGGAGTTTGAATTGACTCAGGCGATTGTTGATGAATTCAAGGCAAACTTCCAATGGTCCCGCGTCATTGGCTTGCATGAGCTTGCTTTAACCGTTGCTGAGAAAGACTTTGGGCGGAGTGTTGAGGTTCTCCGGAAACTAAAGCCACTACTTGGAGTTCGCTTGGAGAACGAACTGAAGCTACCCCGATATGCAGAACTGTTAAAATCCCGAAACTATAAAGAATGGAAGTCGGTCTCGGAAGACTGAGTTTTTATAATGTCCTTTTGGAACGTCGGATTTCCTGGCAATAATTCCCGCAATTTGTCAAGTCTTCGAATGGCTCCAAACGCGTTACATCGGGTGTAGGTCGCCTTGTCCTCGTTGCGTTTCTATCAAAGTGAAATCGAAAAAGATTAACTTCAAAGTCGACATTGGCAGCATCATCGAGTTGATGGGCAAATCGCTTTACAGCCGCATGGAAACGCCGATCCGCGAGTTGATTCAAAACGGTCACGATGCGATCATGCGACGACGGCAACTGGACATTTCTTTTAAGGGGCAAATCAATGTTGTCCAGAATGAAGCGAGACAATCGTTGTCTTTTATGGATAACGGAATTGGATTGACGCCTGATGAAGCCGAGAAATACCTCGGTACTTTGGGCCTGGGGATGTCCGGTATCCTCAAAGGTCGGGGTTTGCAGGATTTTCAGGAGAAGGTCACTGACGCGAGTGGTGGATTAATCGGTCAATTTGGGGTTGGGCTGTTTTCAGCATTTATGTTGGCGGATCGGGTGATCGTCGAAAGCCGTTCGGACCAATGTGACTTTGGCGTTCGTTGGGAGGCTGGGCTCGGCACTGAAATTGAAATCACTGAAATCGAACGTCAGGACTTCGGGACGTCGGTTGAATTGATTCTCAAACCCGAATATGCAGAACTGTGTAGCAATGCCGATCTTGTTGAAGAATCGGTTAAGCTTTTTGCGGATTTTATTTCTGTCCCCATCTTTTTAAATGAGTCAAAAGCTCGTGTGAACCTGATCAATGCCGCTTGGTTTGATGAAACGCCAGACCCAGAAAACCTGGAAATGGAATTGGCAAGTTATTTTGGAGAACAACCTCTTGATGTAATTTCGATTCGATGTGAAAAGCCGATTTCAAT
This sequence comes from Planctomycetota bacterium, assembly GCA_036137535.1. Classification (GTDB taxonomy): domain Bacteria; phylum Planctomycetota; class Planctomycetia; order Pirellulales; family Pirellulaceae; genus JABAAE01. The sequence goes on from JAZABE010000633.1 coordinate 1,329, forward strand.
TGCTGGGGCCATTTATGTTTCACCTCAACGCACCCCTGGGTTTTCCGATGACGCCGTTGTGGCGGTAACGATACGGCGGATGGTGATTTCTCGCCGCATTCATGACCTGCTTCCAGCTTGGGGTTCTTTTTTTCGAGGTGTCCTTGAGCTCCACGACTGCTCACCCACAGCCAGTCGCGAAGATATCGTACGAGACAAGGTGTTTGAGCTTGTGCAGGATGTTTTGGAAGAGCACTTATTTGAACATTTTGAGGACCAGGCTGCAGAAGATCCCCGAAGAATGGAAGCCTTGATCGATGTGCATCGTTATGCGCTCGTGGGAGCGGCGATCGAAACGCCTCGCCTTCGGCGGTTGTTGCGAAAATCGTACCGATGGACGACATCCAAAGGTCGGCTGACCTTTGAAGATATTTTAGGCTACAGCGAGGCTGATCCACTATTTGAAACGGAAGCCGAACGAGTGATCTGGTACAACGCGGATCGACGTCAGGAACGCTGGATGAACGATCTCTTTAGCGAAAGTGGAACGGTTTGTGTACACACACTTCGTAGTTTCGAAGAAACTCTTTTGGCGGGAATGATCGCTGATGTGGTTGATCAGCCAATTGATTTGCGGTCCGCCAGCGTGAAGTCTCAGAATTTTTCTTCGTGCATTTTGGGAATGTCAGATTTGAAAGATGCCAGCGAGGATTGGCAGGGGTTCCTGGATAAAACCGATGCGTCGGTTCACTTTGCTTCGTTTCAATCCAAGCAGCCTGCGATGGCATTCTTGAATGAGAGATATGAACTTTATCAAACTATGGATGAACTGAAAAAAGATGGAGAAATACCCCACGGT
>JAZABE010000634.1:0-16532 GCA_036137535.1 Planctomycetota bacterium
GGTAACGGCGATTTTGGATTCACTGACAGGGGAACTGCATCATGGGCTGGACCCAGGTAATGTCCGTCGCGAACATCAAAAAACCGTGGTCCGATGGAAACAAATTGTGGCAAATTCTGATTAAGCGAACTCAAACCATGATGAATCCACGCACCGATGGTTGGAACGCGCTCATCCAGCATATGGCGGCCCGAATGAAACTGAACCTGCGCGCCGTGGTTGTCGTCGGTGGTCCACATCGAACGGATCACCGCTACGTCATCGATCACTTTACCGATCTGCGGAAACCAGTCACTCACCTCGATTCCGCTTTGGCCATACTTTTGAAAGCCGACCTGTAAGGGATAGAGTTTCGTTCGTTGCTGACCGTTGGCATCATTCACCACGACCACGCGGACTTTTTTCAGGCGTTCCGGATCCTGAACCGATTTCCATTGGGTTTTGGCAATCGATTTCCCAGCGTGTTTTGTCAGTTCCGGTTTTGGATCAAAACTCTCCATGTGGCTGACCCCCCCCCGCCTGAACAGCCAGATCACACTCTTTGCCTTGGGAGCGAAATGGGGCCTTTTTCCCTCGCCCATGCAACCCCATGCTTCCTCTTGCAGCAAAGACTGAAGAGCAATCCCGCCGAGCCCCAGTCCCGTTCCCAGGAACTGCCTGCGTGGTATCGATCGGTTGGATAGTAAGGGAAGCGTCATCGAATTGTTACAAAGTCGTTTGAATTAATCAGGGCCAAGATCAGGTTTGTTCTCGAGCGTTGCAAGCTGTCATTTCGCCCAGCACTCAGGTTTTTCAGACTATCCAATGAGTCAAGGCAGACACCCAGTTCCTTGACGGTTGGCGGTCTCCCCAATATCAACCTGAATGAACGATCAATAAACCCAGGATCCTTTATGGTTTTGTCCTGCGAGAGTTTTTCGTTGATCTTGCTGGCTGCGATGAAGGCCAGCTTGCTATTGGCCAAAGTCAAGGCTTGCTGGGGAATGATGCTTTCCTGTCGGCGATAACACCGGAGAATATCGACATCATCAAACATTCCAACGAATTTGTGTTGATGATCACGCGATTGCCGAAAATACAAGCTCCGCCGGAAACTCATCGCTTGGGCTTTGGGATCAATCGGTGCCCCACCCAGTTTTTCTTCCAGCTGCCCGGAGAGCCGCAGCAAACTATCGCGAACCACCTGTGACTCCATGCGTAGCGGTTGACGAAATCGATAGTATTCGTTGGACGGGTCTTTTGCCAACGTTTCCACTTGCCCAGACATCCGGTAAGCCCGCGACATCATGATCAACTTGTGGATTCTTTTCATCTTCCACCCGTTTTCCAACAGATCAGCTGCCAGCCAATCCAACAGTTGCTGCTGCACAGGTGGTTTGGAACGTCGGCCAAAGTCGGTGACCGGATCGACCAGTGGTTTTCCGAAATGACGCATCCAGATCTGGTTGACTGCCACCCGCGATGTTAGCGGATTGGCAGGGTCCACCAGCCATTTGGCAAACGCCGTGCGTCGCCCGGTACTGATTGCCGGAAACGGTTGATTGCGGGATTCCGCGGTTTCACCCGGACCTTCCAGGGCTTTCCGTGAAACCCGAATGGAATCGTATTGCTCGCCCGGCTCAGCTGATTTTTTTCGCGCGGCATCCAGTTTCTTTTTTTCCGCCTCAAGCGACTTAGTGATTTTTTCTTGCTCCGCTGTTGAGGCACCGTCCCGTTTGAACTCCAGTTCCAGGACTTTTGTCTCCAAGTTCGCCACTTCGTATTGCCGGGTCAATGCCACGGCGTCCTCGATGGCCGCCGATGGGTCATTGCTTTTTGCTTTGGCAGCATCAGCGGCAACCCCCTTGATGATCTTCTCACGTTTCAATTGTGCCAGGCGGACTTTGGACTCGGCCCACGTCAGATTCTTTTCCGCCTGTGTCAGCGTCAATGGAACCTTGCCATTGGCAGGGATCAACCCAACTGCAGAAGGAAGCTTGGCACCCCGGATTGAGTCGAATGCAGCCAACGAATCAAACGACATAAGTTGGATCTTGCCCACCTGCCGGGCCAGTGGAAATTCGAAAGAGACTCGGTGTGTTCCGTCCACCGAAACGTTGATCAACCGGTTTCGAATAGCAACCCGCAGAGTATAGACTTGATTCAGCTGGACCGGAATTTTTGCCAGTGCCTCGGTCGGGTACGTAGTTTTTCCTTGGCGGGAAAAACTAACCTGGACTTTTGAATCTTGGAAAGCACTGAGATAAACCGTTTTTTCATGTTTTTCGGAAGCATCAAAACGGATGCCAAGTGATTTCCATTTCTGCCCTCCAGTCACAGAAATCCGTGTCTCGAGGATAAAATCCTGGGGATGACTGGATTGGGATTCCACAATTCTCGACGTCGCCGCAAAAGACTGTTTTTGACCCGTTTCAAGCTGTTTCAGTTGACCTTTTTCGACTTTCCAGTTTCCGTTTTTGACAACCCATATCTGGTCATTCCATTGATCAAATGAATCATCGAGCCAGGCGGCCGATGTCTCCAGCTTGAAGCTGTCATACCGGGTTTGACCAGCGGCCATCTTGGGAGATCGCAAAGCCGCTAACGTGGCTTGGGCTTTTACCAGGTCACCTTCCGCTTTATTCGCTGCTGAGTCGAGTAATGCCAGGTGATCTCTCAAGACAAAATCCTGGGTCGCCGGGCGATACGATTCACTAGGCAAAGCAATTTGGGTGGGCTGGAAAACCACGTCATCGAAAAAGGCCGGGGTGCCGGGCGAGAGGGGCTGGGAACGGTCCTGGTCCTTTTCGTTGCCACGGATGTGCAGGTAGGTCTTTGCCTCAGGATGAGCATCGAAAACTCTTGGCAGCCCATCCTTTGCGAGATCGGTCGTTCCCGGCAAAGGATCCATACGCACTTGATGCGGCTCAAAAATCGCCCGGAATCGATAATAGTCTTCCTGCGTCAGCGGGTCGTACTTGTGGTCGTGACACTTACAGCAGTTCAATGTCAATCCAAGAAAAGCTTTGCCCGTGTGTTCAAGGGTACTGTCAAGCCAAGTCGTGCGGTTAAACAGATAATAATTGCGTGCCAAAAACCCGGTTGCTCGCAACCGATCCCGGTCGAGAGGATACAGCTCATCGGCGGCCAACATTTCCAGGATCATCTGGTCGTAACCCTTGTCAGCATTGAGTGATTCGACGATCCAATCTCGCCAATGCCACAGGTGTTTTTGGCTGTGACGAAGCTCTCCGCCAAGTCCATACCAGTCCGTATAACGCCACACATCCATCCAGTGACGACCCCAACGCTCACCGTAATGCGGACTTTTCAAAAGTTGATCCACAACCTTTGCATAAGCCTCATCACTTTCATCCTGCAGGAAAGCATCCACTTCTGCAGGAATCGGGGGAACACCGATTAAGTCAAGATAGACCCGTCGCAGCAAAAGACTCTTCTCTGCATCACCGGCGACTACCGTCGATCCTTGCTGTTTTCTCTGCCAATCCAACAGCGTGTCGATAGGGTTAGCTTGGGTACCAAGAACCAATTTTCCCTTGCGGGGAACCTGAAAGGCCCAATGCTCCTTCGGCGAAATTTCAGCCACATCATTCTCGGGTACCCTACCGCCCCCCTTAATCCATTGGCGAATCAACTCAATTTCTTCCCCAGACAGTGGTTGCCCTTCGGGTGGCATGCGACTGGATTCATCTTGATGGCTGACCCGGATGAGTAACTCGCTTTGTTCAACCTCTTCAAGATCTATGATCTCTCCTGAATCACCTCCCTTGCGCAGCAAGTCAGCCGAATCCAGTCTTAAACTGGCTTCCTGTTTCAAGGCACCGTGGCAGGCAAAACACCGCTCTTGCAGAATGGGGCGGATGTTCTGATTAAAGTCAATCTCTTCGGCACCCAGTCTACCGCAAGCGTTACTGACTGCCAAAAGAGAGAACGTCAGGACGGCGATTCGATTGGACAGCAATAGAACAGGATTCGCCACTGTTGATTCGCTTACACGTTCAAGGAAAAATCTATCGCGAGTATACCACCACCAAACACCAAATACCAAACACAACTCTGAATTTCTCTTCCGCCCGTTCAAACGACAACGAAACCGTTACCCGGGTCACCCAAATCAAATCTGGCAAGTCTCCGGGTACACCGCTAGAATTCAGAAGACTAACACGATGCTATCCCGAAAGGACCTGCGATGGACCGACGAACCTTTGTTGCCGGTGTCACTGCCACTAGCCTGGGCACCGCTACCCGCACAGGAGCAAAACTGACCTCTCCCAACGATAAAATTTCCATTGCCGCGATCGGTTTACGGGGGCGAGGCAACAGCGTCTTGCGCACTTTTGCAGCTCAACCCAATGTCGAAATCAAGTACGTGGTGGACGTCGATGAATCGGTCCGTGAAAACCGGGCCAACGAAATCCGTGATTCCGGCAAAAAACGCCCCGTGTCCGTGGTGGACTTTCGCAAGGCACTCGATGATCCGGGTGTCGACGCGATCATGTTGGGAACGCCCACTCATTGGCACGCGATTCCAACCATTCTCGCCTGCCAAGCCGGCAAGGACGTTTACTGTGAAAAACCGGATGCCCACAACATCATCGAGGGACAATTGATGGTCGCTGCCGGAAAAAAATACGGTCGGATCATCCAGTTGGGAACCCAGAGTCGCAGCGGGCCTCATTTTCAAAGTGCGATGGACTATCTCGCCCAAGGGCATCTCGGCAAAGTCCTGTTTGCCAAAGCCTGGGAAAGCGCCAAGCAAGGTTCCCTCGGAAAACCGGCTGACCGCGATCCACCCAAGGGAGTCGACTACGATCTCTGGTTGGGGCCGGCACCCAAGCGCCGGTTTAACCCACTACGATTCCACGGAAACTGGCGTTGGTTTCTGGACTACGGGGCAGGGGACCTGGGAAACGATGGCGTGCATCGGCTGGATGTGGCGCACTGGGCTTTTGAGACGGCGCTCAAAGCTCAGGGAGAGCAACCACTGGGTCCGGTTAAAACGGTCTCCGCGCATGGCGGCAAGTGTTACTTTGATGACTTGCAGGAATGGCCTGACAACCTGATGTGCACTTATGATTTTGGTGAAGGCCGGGTCATGACCTACGAGATGCGAATCTGGTCACCCTACCCGATGCTAGGGGAAAGCGAGGGAGCAGCCCTGTTTGGAGACAACGGCTACATCGTGATTGGAAACAATTCTTGGCGCGCTTTTGGGCCGCGTGACAAGCTGCTCAAGCAAGAAAAAGGAAGTTACAACAACACCAACCTCCATGTCGTCGACTTTTTGAACTGCATGCAGACCCGCAAAAAGCCGAGCGCGGACCTGGAAACGATCGGGCATCCATCGAGCCTGTTATGCCACCTGGGAAATGCCGCCTGGAGGGCAGGGCGGTCGCTGCGGTTTGATTCTAAAAATTACACGTTCATTGACGACTTACAGGCCCAGCAGTACATGACGCGGGAACAGTATCGTTCACCCTGGACGCTCCCCAAGCTGAGTGAGATTTAAGCTGTGTACGCAGCCAACCGAATCCTTCAAAAAAATGCCGCTGAATAGCCGCATTTCCTAAATTGGTGGACGGTCAATGATTACAGAAACTCATTTCCACAGAAGCATGTTCTATCTGCTCAAGAATTGAAGTAATGAACGAATGAATGTTCTCTACTTACTCATACACAATTTTGGAGAGAACTCACTGTTCTTCTTCTGAAAGACTCCAGCTTGCTTTGTTTACCATTCCTCGGATGTCAAGCTGTTGAATCGCATTTGGTCGATCATATTGCTTCATGTGCGGACTCGTGAAAAGTCCAGCGAGGGGAGCCTCTACAGTTTCGACCCCTCCCTGCAATTCTCCTTTTAAATCAGTATAGGAATGCAATTGCAGCGTACGGCGTCCGTTTGCCTCAACTGGACCAATCGAAGATTTCATAACAAGCCACTCACTAGACATTTCCGTTTCAGGGGTTGTTAAATTAGTTTCCGTTACCAAGTCTACCATATATAGCGTGTCGTCTATGATGCACCAGATTCCATGCGCGAGGTCGTACCATTCAACCTTGCCATCTTGGTCAGTGCCGCCATAGTTCCACGAGTAAGTGTGATCGCGTCGATAGATTATTTCGTAAAAACCTTCTTGTGCATCTTTTGTATCAGTAAAGTCGATCCCGCTTCTGCGTCCGATAAACGATTCTTCTTCCTTTGCTAAGGGCTTGTCGAGCAACGAGAAAAACGGATGCATCCCCTCAAGTAGTGCGTCCTTGCTGTTGGCTTTTGCGTTTACTGGCACGGAAGTAATGGGGGAGGTTTGATCCCTTGCCGCTGCGGCTTTGGCCTTACGCAATGCAGTTTCTGCGATGGCAAAGTCAGCTTTTGCTTTTGCCAATTCGGCATCTGCCGTCGCTGAACTTGTGTTTCCTCCTGAGCCTCCACACCCAGCAACAACAAACACCAACAACCCGAAACCAACAATACAGGCTCTTAAATTCATTTTAATTCTCTGGTGGATAATAACTCTTGGCCCAACCAAGATCGCACCAGTGTAACACCTCACCCCTTGTCCCTCAAAATGCCGCTGAAATCCGCCGCAGAACCGGGCCTAGAAAAGTTCTTCGATCGGCTTGCCATTTTCGGCCACCACGTAGTTGGGTCGTCCGCGAGGATCGAGGTAGGTCGTGTTTTGCGGGACTCCAAAATGCCGGTAAATCGTGGCCGACAAATCACCAGGGGTGATCGGTCGACTCTTGATATCCGAGCCATCCGCTTCGGTTGCACCAATTACCTGTCCATGTCTCATTCCGCCTCCGGCCAGACACATGGACATGACTACCGGCCAATGGTTTCGCCCATCGGTGCTCTCCTGGGTCCCTAGGTTGGGCGTCCGTCCAAATTCGCCCATCGCGATCACCAAGACATCCTCCAGCATTCCCCGTTCGCCTAGATCCGAAACCAGCGTTGTCAACAGATGATCAAAAAGGGGTAATAGAGGCCCCAGTCCTTTCTTGATACCGCCGTAGGGCGGGATGTTGTCACCATGGGTATCCCAGGTGCCCGAAGCAGTGTGGTAGCTCAAATCGATGGTCACAAAAGCCGAACCAGCTTCAACCAGTCTTCTCGCCGTCAGTGCCTTTTGACACCACAGGTGTTTTCCATAACGGTCCCGCACTTTTTTGGGTTCCTTGGACAAATCAAAAGCTTGCCGCACTTTGGGATCAGTGACCAACGCCAGGGCCTGCCTCGAAAACGGATCCATGGAACCGGCAAGACTGCTCTCGGCGACGTAGGCCCGGGCCTGGTCCAATTGGTTCAACAGGTTTCGGCGACCCGCCAACCTTTGAATCGAAACTCCGGGTGCGGTTCGAAACATTTCGGCTGTGGAAATTTTCCCGGTGTCTTTGCCGACCAGGTCATAAACCGGAAGCTTGCAGGCTCTTTCGGCGATAAAAGGATCAAACTGTTTCCCGAGATAACCCGAATAGGCTACGTGCGACTTGGAACGTTGGAACGCGACATAAGGCAACCCCCCCGGCTGGTTGGCACCATGGTGTTTTGCCACGATCGATCCAATCGCCGGATACGTCTCACCGCGGGGATTGACCCGTGGTGCAGCCCCCCGGTGCCCGGTTTGGAAGACCATGTTGGGCTCGTGATTGCTTTTGCGGGCATCAACACTGCGTAAAATACTGAACTGATCGAGCATAGCCGCCTGTTTGGGCAAAAGCTCACAGATCTGAACACCGTTGACTTTCGTCCGGGTCACTCCAAACGGGCCCCGGTTCTGGTAGGGACGATCCGGTTTGGGATCCCAAGTATCAATGTGGCTTGGTCCCCCCGCCATCCACAGCAAGATCACGCTCTTCCCGGTTGACTGGTTGGCAACCGGGTTGGCCGATGCCCGTTGCCTGAGGAGCTCCGGCAGGGACAATCCCGCAATGCCCGCCAACGAGTTCTTGATCATCCCCCGCCGGGAAAAAACGGTCAGGCCTTCATGCTGTCGACCCTGAAAGTTCTCAAAGGCATGGCGGTGAGAATGAGGATTTTTCATGACGGTTTTGCCAGAGAAATTCGGATTTCTTGAAGTTGCATTTTAGGGTGTTGCAGCTGGAAACTCCAACCGGTTTCGGCGCATGAAAAAAGCTGGACCCAGCCAGCTTGTGATTTCCAGTCCCTTTGATCCCGGAGAAAACAACCGGGTTTTCCACACGTTACTTCAATTCGTGTTCACTGGGCATCATTTTCCGCTGTTTCCAGTAGTCATTACTGCGAAATTCAAACTTGGTCGGTTTGAATTCTCCAACGATGTCAGCGGCGCAGCCCTCGGAAGGAATTGCTTCCGAAAGTCCAACCAACCAGTAGGCGGCATTGATGATCATCTTGCGAGTCCCGACTGCCAAGAGGTCGGTCGAGGCCCCAAGTGTTGTTGTGAATGCCTTGCCTTGGATACCGCCGGGGTACTGGTAGGACTTGGTCCACGCTACCGGCATCATGGGATCATTTTGCCTCCCTGGTTTTTTCTCGTCATCAGTCGGTCGCATCCCAAAGAGGACATCTTCCTTTTCGGGTTTCAATTTCCTTACAGTTACTTGCCCCAGAACCAACGGTTTACTATCGCCTGGCAGGGGAAGCCGGACGCCATAGACATCGCTGGGTCCCCAAACATCACCATCTTTGATTCCCCGCAGGATCGGGTGTGCCTTCTCTCCTGTGACAACAAACCCTTTGGTACTTTCACGTTTATGTGCGCCATGGTGAGAAATCCATCGCTCTCCTAAAACAATTCGCCCAAAACCATCCTGCCATTCTTTCTTCTCCCCGTTATAGCCGTTGGAATAATGCTTCCATGGACTGTTGCCCCCGAAATTAAAAGCATGCGTTGATGTTCTCAACCCAATCACCGGCCGGCCGGACTTAAAATACTCATCAACCGATTTCATTTGTTCATCGGTTGGCTTTCTGAATCGCCAACTCATAATGACCAAGTCTGCACCCTTGAGAACTTTCGTGCCCGGTATATTCCCTTGATTATTGGGATCGATCATCCCGGTTTTAGGGTCGATGGAAAACAGGACGGTGCACTTGAAACCGTGATGCTGCGAAAGAATTTTGCCCAGTTGAGGCAAAGCTTCTTCCGAGCGATACTCTTCGTCCCCAGCAAGGAGAACAATATGCTTGCCTTTGCCCGGACCAGTTTTTCCTTCGTATGTGACCCAGGGGTCACCTGCAGTCAACGCAGCAGGAACGATCAGGGTAACACACAGGACCCACAGAACATTGCGGTTTACGTTCATTCTTTCCTCGACATAAATGACCAAATTAGGACTGTTCAATACAGGGCGACATTATAATTTAAATTGACCGAAAAGATCAGCTGCCGACCCGCCCTGATGACCTCAAAAAACCATGGACAATCGTCGTCCCGAAAGGCAACAGAGGCTATCGGATCCATTGCGTTCACGCCAGTTCTCAGGTTAACTTTCGTGACTTACACCAGGCGACCGCAAGGATTCACAAGATCATCCCGGCCCACCCCCAAAAAAAAACCACGCAGGCATGCGTGGCTTCGGAGTTCGGGATGGACTGAATAAACTAGCTTTTCGCTTTGAGCCCTTCGATTTTCAATTCCTTGATCAACTGTTCATAAGTTTTGTCGTCTTTTTTCATTTTGCCGACAATTTCCATTGCCTTTTTCCACTCCGTCGTCATTTCGCCCGCTTCGTATGCCTTTCGAGCAGTCGTTCCCTCTTCTTTAGCCGCTTTCCATTTCTTGGTGATCTCTTTGTCTTTGAGCACCTTGCTGAATAACTTGCCAAAATCATTACGGATTTCTTTAGATTTTTTGTCGTGACAGGCAGTACAGGAAGCTTTGACGTTGTACTTGGCTTCAAACGCTTTATCAAAAACAGAGTGAGCCGAAGCCGCTGAGGTCCAAGCAAAAAACAGACAGACGGCCAACAGTGCGATCAGGTTTTTCATCAATTTCTCCCTTAGATTCAATTTTTTGCCCATGACGGACAGCTGAGGTGGGTCCGAAAAAAACTGTTTTTTCGACTAATCAAGAATAATCCTCGACCCGTTCCTAGGAAAGGGTGAGATTCTCGAATTGAGTGAAATTAGGCGTTGAATAAAGAGCAAAATCGTTTTTTCACGCACGAACGAACAGACACTCTATGTAGTTATATCGTTTTGGCAACTCAAAAGTTCACAGCCTTTTTATGGAAAAAAGCCGAGAGAATCCAGTAAAAAACGTTTTTCAACGAATTCTAGTCCTTTTTCAGGCAATTGGACCGGAGGTGTCACGCTTCTCCACGATATTCCCAAACAAGGAAATTGAACCCGCCACCCGGTTGATTCAAAATTTTCAAAAATTTATGGTAAGTTGCGGCCTCGCAAAGACTGCAACGGAATGAGTCTTTTTCTCCTAAATGAAAGGGAGGTCTACATGGTAACTGCAACCCAAAGTGCACCGTCAATGGTCAAGAAAAAAAATAGTTCAAGTAAAACAAGCGAAAAGGTGGCAAAAAAATCCAAACCCAACACTGCATCCAAAATCGACGCGATGTTGGGAAAAAACGCCAACCTGAAAACTGCGGTTCAACAGATTGAAAAACAGTTCGGTGATGGGTCGATCATGCCGCTTGGGATTGATAGTAAAGCGAAGATCGAAGGCATCTCAACCGGGTGTTTGTCATTGGACATGGCACTTGGAGGAAGAGGACTTCCCCGCGGGCGGATTAATGAGGTATTTGGTCCCGAATCCAGCGGAAAAACGACCATCGCACTCCACTTGATTGCCGAGGCCCAAAAAGAAGGTGGAATTGCAGCCTTCATTGATGCCGAACATGCGTTCGATCCAGTTTGGGCCCAAAAATTGGGCGTTCAACTCGACACTTTATTGGTCAGCCAACCAAACAGCGGCGAAGAAGCGATGCAGATTACAGAAATGCTCGTGAAATCAAATTCCGTTGACGTGGTTGTGATTGACTCAGTAGCCGCTCTCGTTCCCAAGCAAGAACTCGAGGGGGAAATTGGCGACTCACATGTTGGCTTACAGGCTCGGCTGATGAGTCAATCCATGAGGAAACTTACGGGTGCAATCAACCGGAGCAAAACCTGTGCGATTTTCATCAACCAGATTCGCGAAAAAATCGGCGTGATGTTCGGGAGTCCAGAAACAACTCCGGGCGGTCGGGCGCTCAAGTTTTACAGCTCTTGTCGAGTGGATGTCCGGAGAATTGGACAATTAAAAGATGGAGAAGAAGTCGTTGGTCAACGTGTGAAGACCAAAATCGTCAAGAACAAGGTCGCACCCCCATTTCGCGTAGCCGAATTTGACATGATGCACACCAACGGCATTAGTTACGAGGGTGATATTCTGGATTTAGGAGTCGACCAAAAAATCGTTGCGAAAAGTGGGTCCTGGTTTAAATACGGAGATACCCACATTGGTCAAGGAAAGGAAAAATCCCGGGCCTTCTTGATTGAAAACCCAGATATCGCAAACGAGATTAAGCAGAAAGTCCTGGCTGCCCATAATCTGCTGAGCGAAACTAATGAATTAGCGGAAGCCGAAATTCCCGAAAAAGTGGCTGATTCACCCTGATTTTTTTTCGGAACGCAAGTCGTCGCTAGCGCAAGTCTTCATGGAGGCCTAGAGCTGAAGTGCAAAACCACCATGAATGAGTTGTGCGATCGCGCTGGCGATCGCCGACCAAGCCGTGTTGAGATCGCAGCCCTAATGGGGATTTGCCTGACCTCGGTATTGGTGCGTTGCCTCGATCTCAGCCGAGGTCTGTGGCTGGACGAACTTCATACCAGCTGGGTCGTTACCGACAGTTTTTACCAAGTTTCCCCGAGAGCCATTTCCGGGAACCAGTCTCCCGTTTATTTCTATGGGGTTTGGCTCATCTCTTTTTTCTTGGGTCAATCTGAAATCACTTTACGGTTGATCTCGGTTACTGCCGGTTTTTCCCTCTCGTTTTTCGCTTGGTGGCTCACCCGAAAAATCACCAGTTCCAGGGCACCAGCGCTCTTGGCCGCTGCTTTGATTGCCAGCGATCCTTTTTTAATTGAATACTCCCAGGAAGCGAGGCCCTATGCTCTCCTGCAATTGCTTGGGCTGTTTCAGATTTATTACTTTGCTGAACGCATGCACCAGGTTTTCGAAATCGGCCAAAGCAACATTCAACCCAAATCCAAGAGTCGAAGGATCGGTTTTATTCTGTCTGCAATAGCAAGTTTCTATATCCACTTCACCGCGATGCTGTTAACCCTTTCGATGTTGGGGATTGCTGTGGGTTGGTCAGTTTTTGGATTGCGAAAATTCAGTCATCAACAATTCAAATTATTGCTTGATTTTATGGCAATCTTTCTGGCTTGCCTGCCACTGCTGGGAATCGTTCTATTGATTTCTGAACGTCGATCCAACTGGGAATTGTTCGTAAACGACTCTTCGTATCGCGATTCAATTTTTTTTCAATGTTGGGCCTATGTTGTTCCCGGCTGTTTTGCCATTTTAGTCTCCCTTCTAACCAGGGGGGCAAAAAACACTGCACGCAAATCGATCGTGTACGCTTGTTGTTTTTTTCTTCCAATTATCTTGAGTTGGATTTCTTTCAAATTGGGCCTGGCAGCTCTCTACCATCCTCGCTACTCCTTGATCGGCTGGTCCGGCGCGGTTCTGTTTTACTGTACCGAGATCGGCATCATCAGTATCTCCCCGAAGCAATCCATCCGGAAGTTTGCATTTTGGATTTGTGTTCCCGCCCTTGGGTTTGCATTGTCTCACAATCACCTACTGTGGCATGTGGTGTATCAAAAACAATTGACCATGCCCTTTGAATCTCCCTGGCGAGAATCGGTTGACTATCTTGAAACGTTCCAAAACAAACAGACGGTTTTTCTTTTCCCGAACCTTATCGAAGATCAGCTGCTTACTGGCCCAGTTCACCTGAGTCCCCAAAAACGCCAAACTCTTGAGAACTACTGCTCCTTTCCACTCAAAGGTATTTATCAGGTTTCAACGGCAAACATCGTTCCACGATCTAGCCTATTTCGTCCTAGGTTTCATTCGACCGATAAAAAAACCTTGCTGGACTCCGGCAGAGTCGTTTTGATTATTCGAGGTAATAAAGAGGTTCAATCTGATATCCTCAACGAATTTGCCTCGTTCGGGCTGGAAATGAAAATTTTCATTAGGAAAATCTCCGAGAAAGAATTCCCTGTGCGTGGAGCTCCTGGGAATTTTATTTCCGTGTGGAAGTTCGAGGTCAAGGCGGAACCACTTTGACAAATCACCCCGATCAGCAGGTTGAGCAACCCCCAGGGAAACTGCTGTTCGTTTTCACAGTAAAATCCACGATACTCTGAGTCTGTCGTAAACTCATTCGTGGAGATTGGATCCGTCCCATCATGCAGCCCAAGCGTATCTTCTTTTCCGTTGGAGAACCAAGCGGGGATCTTCATGCCAGTAACTTGATTCTGGATTTCAAAGCCTCGAGTTCGGAGTCAGAATTCGATTTCTTTGGGTTCGGTGGGCCGAAGATGGCACAAGCGGGATGTGATCTCATGGAAGACCTGACCCAGCATGCGGTGATGTTCCTGACAGGGGTTTTATCCAAAATCATCAAGTTTAAACGGCTGTTAAGCCAGGCAGAAGCTGTTTTCTCAACACAAAGAGTCGACCTGGTTGTATTGATCGACTATTCAGGTTTTAACTGGCACATCGCCAAGCGGGCGAAAAAGCATGGGATCCCCGTGGTGTTTTATGGAATTCCCCAGATGTGGGCTTGGGCTCCCTGGCGGGTGAAAAAAATGCGCAAATTCGTTGACCTAGGAATTTGCAAGCTCCCTTTTGAAAAACAGTGGCTGGAATCACGCCGGTGTTCAGCCGAATACGTCGGGCACCCATTTTTTGACGAAATGCAACGTCAACAATTTGATTCCACGTTCGAGAAAAGCTTCACTGATCAGCAATCCGGATCGGACCACCCATTAGTGACCATCTTGCCAGGATCCAGAACCCAAGAAATCAGACATAACTTGCCTGTTTTCCTCAAGACCGCCCAACTCATTCACAAAAAACAGCCCGACATTCGATTCGCCGTCTCTTGCCTTGATCACCCTCAAAAAGAACTTGCCGAATCTATTCGACAAAGCCTGGCCAAAAACACTTCATCGATGATCAGCCAGGTGCCAATCTTCGGTGGTAAAACTCCTGAATTAATCCGCTCGGCCAAATGTTGCCTTGCTTGTTCAGGATCCGTTTCCCTGGAATTAATGTATCGTGAAAAACCGACCGTGATTCACTACCTATTACCTGCCCATCTATTCCTTGCCCAAAAAGTTTTTTTACGGACCAAATACATCACGTTAGTCAACCTGCTTTGGACCGATTCCATCCAGCGACAAGGCACTCAGGTTTACGACCCCGATCAAAAAGGCGCCGAATCCGTCCCTTTTCCGGAATACATGACCAACAGAGACAAATCCAAGGAAATGGCAGGACAGATTCTCGAGTTGGTGAACAATCCAAGTCACTATGCCGAAAAGAAAAAAATGCTTGGAATCTTAAAACAGAAGTATGGAAAACCGGGTGCTTCCCAGCGGGCTGTTCAATTATTGACAAACCGGTTTTTCAGTGGAACGACCGAGAAACCAGTCAACGAGGCAGCCTAGCCCTTAAAAGGGTGTACCTGTTGGTTAGACCACCCAACTCCTCAAGATTTATAGAAATCCCAAGTTCGCGGGAATTCGAGATTCACTAAGAAACAAACTCATCTCAATTCTCTGCGAAACTAGACTCAAAGGAATAAGCCCTACATGTTGTTTTCCGAACCACCTCAGACTCCTCTCGATTTTGATTTCCAGATCCTAGGAATCCCTGTACGAGTCAGTGGTTTGTTTTGGATTCTGCCACTCGTTTTCGGCATTCAAATGGGACACCCGTTTTTCATTCTGGCGAGTTCGATTGCCATCTTTACCGGGGTTCTGGTCCATGAGCTAGGACATGCACTGGTCATGCGACGGTACGGCATTTCGCCGCGAATTGCTTTGACGATGATGGGCGGCTACGCAACGGAAAACCAAATGAACATTTGGAACCTCCCCGGCTCCAGTTCGAGTCAACGCCGCACCCCGAAGCAACAAATCATGATTTCCGCGGCCGGACCGTTCGCCGGTTTTCTTCTCGCCGGTTTGGTTATTGGACTGGTTTTTATTGCCGGCGGCTGGATCGATTTTCGTTTCGCCTACAACGTGATACCCACCTGGCAAATACAACTGGTTGCAGGGACTCCCTTCCTTCGAGAATTCCCGGGCCTTGTCACCAGTCCCAGCAACAAGGACCTAATTCATGCCCTCATCAGCTTCTCCCTCTTTGTCAATATTTACTGGGGTATTTTGAATCTGCTGCCGGTGTACCCACTTGATGGGGGCCAAATTTCGCGAGAATTAATGGTAATGAAAGATCCCCACCAAGGGTTCCGAAATTCGTTGTGGTTAAGTGTCATGACCGGGGCAATTTTGGCATTTCTGGGCTTAATGGTTCTCCGAGCCCCATTCATGGGAATTCTGTTCGCTGTTTTTGCCTATCAGAGTTACCAGATGATTCAAAACTTGGATGGAAAAGGGTTTGGTCGAGGCCCCTGGTGATCGACCGACAACCGGTGACTTGGGTGGTTGATTTCACACATTCTCAACTGGCAGCGTTTCAAAAATCCCTCCGATCCTGTGACGATCGGCTCGTTTAAAGCCATTAACTTCCATTTGCCCTGATGAGCTTAATTAGGCCTTCAACCTTTGATTCCGCAAAAAAAAACAAAAAAATTTTCCGGCGGATTTAAACCCGATTTCCAACCTCTAAAAAACCTGCACACCAAGCCACCGGCCTCTGTTTCTTTTTAATTCATTTGTAACCGACTTGTTATAACATGACAGTCAAACAGCTCCTCTGGAACCTAAATCACAAAATAGTTTCCCTTACGGTTGGCCAGTTTTTGGATCCCTGCTCTAGGACCGTTAGAACCGTTTTATCCAGCAACAAACTGGTTAAAATTGGAGACACCTCTTGGTGCCGACTTCAAAAACCTTTCAAAACGTGAGGTTTTTCAATTTTTTTATCGATTGGCGAACTCAAAGTTCCTTTTATTCAGTTTCCAATCCCCAGGCAAAACTCTGGAAAACCCTCGATCCAGAGACCAGGTTTCAAGACTGCTAGCAATGCTAGAAGGCCCTGGTTCTTTAAACCCAATTTTTGATTTTCAAAATCGTGGATTTCACCTGCATTGACTTGTTATAAATCTCGCCGGCAATCATCAGCTGGCGGCAAAACCGATTTCTGCCGCCGGTTTGTAGCGTTTTAACGTAAAAACCCTAATATTTTTTTTAAAGTTTTCGGGGGAAAGATGTTGAAAAAAATATCAGGTTTCGTACAAATTGACGCATGGAAGTTTCCATGTTGCTTTGTTGTTCCTTCATGCAGTTAGGAGCGACATAACTCAGTTTCGAGAAAGCAACAGTTCAACGTTTAGGTGAAGCA
>JAZABE010000635.1:0-4457 GCA_036137535.1 Planctomycetota bacterium
GAAAAGTCGTGTGTTCTCGCGATACAAATCAAACGCCAGTTGTTGGTCGCCTAAACGCAAGTAAAGTGCAGATTGCAATAGCGGCGCAATCGGACTGTCTTCATCAATCGTCAGGCCGACTTCACCAATTTGCGTATAACTTCGACTGACCAGGTCTCTTACATCCTTTCTTCTGTTTTCGTCTACTGAGGAAAAGTTCGCCAGAATCCCCGTCCCGATGGTTGTGGCAATAATGTGTTGCTGTCTGGCAGCTGCCGAACGTGCAAATTGGGTTAATTGATCAAATCCACGGTAATCTTCACCGCACTGGTAAGTCGCTCGTTGAAAGGCCAGTAACTTTTGCATCATCGCAGGATTTTCCACATCTTCGTCAGTCAGCAGTAGCAGCTGGGCAATCGGTGAAACCAGGGGAAGATCCAGCTTGGCGAACCGTTCAAGGTATTGACGGATCTGGACCGGTTCCAGAGTTTTGGAGGACCGTAAAACAGAAAGGTAGCTGGTGCAGGTGTTGAAGTCCAAACCGCACGAAGTAAACGGCCGATCCAGGTCTCGATTCCGAGTTTCTTCCAGCAAGTCAAGAATCGCGTTCCAGTCGATTGCTTGACCTTCGGGAGGTGATGTCCGCAATGAGATAACGGCGTGCGCCAGTGAACCAAATTGATCTGAATTTTTTCGATACGCGACCTCGTACAGCTGCTGTTTTTTTGCCGGGTCTTCTTCTAATCCGACAAGCCGATCGATGCACTGCTTGCTATCAGAATTCAGGGCAGAAAGATTCGCACCTGTCTGGAACCGTTCCTTGGCCAGGTCAACCAATTTCAGTTCGGTTAGCACGTCTCCCATAGACGACAAGTTGGATCCGTGAATCCCATGTTGTTGTTCCTCTCGACGGATCCATTTATACGCCTGTTTGGCCAGGTTGGTATCCTGATTGCGAGCTGCACAGATCAGCATCCGCCGATACAGATCGGCATTGGATTCTTGAGGGTCCAGGCGAAGCATGTGTTGCAATGCAGACCTGCAGTCTTCTGGGGTTCCGTAGTCGGTTGCCATAAACACATAGGCCGAGGCAGCTTCAATGTCCTGGGGAAAACGACGTACCCACAGCGCGTAGTATTTGTTCCCGTCTCCACGGTCCGCCGTGCGTGCGTGGCTGCGGTAAAAGGAGGTTTGCTGGGACAACAGTTTCACCGCCATTTCGTTATTCATCGCGTTGAAGTAATTGGGTGTTTCGAGAAGCTGTTGGCGAAAACTGGCCGATTTTTGGTTATTCCCAGTGGATTTTGACCATAACGTTACCAGTGCGTCATTGTCTGAATTGCCAAGTTCTTGCTTTAGGATCTGAGCTCGGACCTTATAGTCAGCATTCTTTCGATTCGCCTGGATCCAGTTCGCGGGATAAGAAACCAGCTCACTGTGTTGAAGGAATTTTTTGCGTGAGGCGAGTACCCGTCGAACATCGTTTCGAAATGTATTGTCATCCGGTGAATTTTTAAAGAGGTAATCGATCATTACCTGCGTATCACTGGAACCGTCAGGATAGCGATCCAAAAACTCGCGACACAATTGTAATGCGCGGTTCTTGTCAAAGGCGTCTCCGGTGTAGAGGTTGAATGCCAGGTATCGGTAAAGTTTGGCGCGTGATCCCGAGTTTTTTGATTTGGTGATCGCGTCACGAAAGACCCGCTCGGTATCTTGTAACCGGGAAGGGTCTAAACCATTCAGGTTCGTAAAAAGTGAAGCGACATTATGGATGACTGCATCACCCTGGAGGGCTTCACGAATCAGTTGCAGCGCCTTGGCATGGTTCATCCCATTGTAATACTGAACTGCCACATACTGCTGTAACGTCCATTTCCGCTCATCATTACTGAACTTCTGTTTGAACTGGTTCAACAGAGATTCAGTCTGTGCTGGATTGGTTTTGCTGCTGTAGACGTTCATTGCTTGCTTGTACAGCACATCCGCATCATCCCGAATTTGCCTTGCCTGTTGGTACATGTTGGCCGCATTTGTGTACTGCTTTAGCACTTCGTAATTGCTCGCCATCTGTAAATAAGCCGCACGTTGCTGCTCGTTGTCGCCTGCCAGTCCCCGTTGAAACATCCGGTTAATGACTCGGTTGGATTCCACTCGTTTGGATAATCGTGAATACAGGTAAACCGCGTTGCGACCCATGGCTTGAGCGAAAGCTTTCGTCGGGATTGTTTCCATCGCTTGCTCGGACAACACCGCAGCCTGAACTTGTGATTCGTTCCCCGGTAAACTCTGATACCGATAAATGGCGCGTTCGACATAAACTTTTCCAAGTATCGAATTGCCGTTTCGTTTCCAAACGACTTCTGCCGCTTTTGCAGCCGCTTCGCGGTCAGTGGTTTGGTCGAGAGCATCGGCTAATCGAATTTCGACCGTGGCCGCTTCGGCCGATGCACCGTACCGTTCGAGGTATTGGCGGCAGGCGACAACCAGTTCACTGTTTCGCGACAAAACCTGCTGACCATTAATGAGCTTTAGCATCATTTCCCGGTGTTTTGGGTGATTGATGTGGATTTGTGTAAATCGGTGACAAATCCTCACAAGTCCCAGTGCGCGGCCATGCTGGTAATACTCGTCGGCCAACTTGAGCATTAAGTTCGCGGCTTCTGGAGCCGAGTCTTTATATTTCCCGAGTTCTGACTCAAGTTGACTTAATTCTTGATTCACCTGGACCGAGGAGTCCGATTGCGAACGGGTGGGGACCGGCTGTGCCCAAGCCAAGGGCGTCCAACCCGGAATTCCATTGAACAAGATTGCAACCACTAAAAAACCGGCAAACTGCCTACACCGGCTTAATTTAAATCTTGTTTTTGATTCAGAGGTTGCACAGATGGTTTGCGATTGAGTTTCCATTGTATTTGTTTCTTTTACCGGTTTTCGGTTGGGAGATAAACAATCCGTCTTGGGGTTGCCCCGGTGAGGCTGTAGGCCATCGTTCGGCTAAAACCCGGCATTGTTCAATGCCTCAGCAATTTTTTTAGCCTCAGGAGCCAACTGGCTTTCCGGGAAATCTGCAATTAGCTGTTCAAACCGTTGCCGCGCTGGACCCCGACGGTCCATGCGGAATAAGCAACGGCCATAATTAAATAAAATGACATCCAGAAATCGGGCATCTGGATGACTCTCGAGAACGGTTTCAAAAGTATCGATTGCCCGTGAGTAATCCTTTTGCTGGTAATAGTGATTTGCCATTTTTGATACGGCTTCGCCAACCCGCCCACTTTCAGGGAATTGATCATAAACCTTCTTGTATTCCTGGAACGCTTTGTCTTTTAATTGAGCGGTTCCAGCTTCGCTTTTTTGTGCGTTGGCCATTGCTTCAAAACACTCTGCGATTCCGAATTGAGATTCTCCACGAAGTTGGCTTGTCTGCATATTGACTAATCGGGTGTAGATCCCGATTGCTCGATTCAAGTCACCTGCTACCCGGGCTACATCAGCCAATTGTAGCAACGCATCATCGACAAATCCGCTCGCAGGGAATTCGCGTTGGAGCCGCTCACACATCGCCGCCGCCAAGTTGAGTCGGTCCATCTCAAAGTAAACATGCCACAACTGCACGTAGGTTTCTTCGAGCAATCGACCCCTCAGTTTTCGAACTTCTGGCATGATCTGGTCACAGACCCCCAGAGCCTGTGAGTATTTTTCTTCTGCCTTCTTTTTTAAACCGAATTCTTTGTAGCGATTGCCGATTCGGGTCAGGGCATCTGCCGTCTTGAGTTGTGTTTGTACTCGAAGTTCTTCGTCAGAAATTAATGCGCGGGTGACACGAACGCCTCCGATGTTTCCTTCCAGGCACCGTGCTTTCGATGTTAATATCGCAGTGCCTTCTCCCGTGTTGAGTTGATCTTCATAGGTGATTCGAATCTGGTCGCCGGGCAAAGCCTGCAACTGGCTGTCGTTAACAGCTTGGTCTGACCGGACAATGGCCACGGTCATCCGGAACACGCCACTGTGAACCGCTCTCGGTTCAACTGTTTGCGCGGTCGGGTTGGGGCTGCCTGTTGCAGTTGGATCGGCCGGCGGCTGGTTATCGGTGGGAACAGGAGACGTGGGACGCGGCGTTGTTATTTCAGGGGTGCTGTCGTTTTCAGTCGGCTGGAGGATTTGCCGCCGTTGCTGCTGGACTCGAGTTTCCGTGAGCTTTACCCGAAGCGTTTCAATTCGCTTGTAGGGATCGATTTTTGTGTCCTCGTCTTCAAAGCGAGAAATAGCGTCTAGGGTGGCTTTGTCAGTCGCCTTGATAGCCTCTCCAGGAATACCTTCCTTGGCAATGTGTTCAGCTTTTTCAGTTTCAATCTCTTCATCGGTTTTCCGGCGATAGATAGAAACCGTTGCCTGCAACGTGTCAGCATTTTCGGTGAGGTCCCGGTCCGCATCGACGATCTCGAGGTTAACGGTTTTTCCAAGGACAACGCCAT
>JAZABE010000636.1:0-3163 GCA_036137535.1 Planctomycetota bacterium
TGGATGCAGTTCGGTTTCGGTTTCGGTTTCTGCCCTTTTTGTTTGTGATTATTGGGTGTGCTCTTTCTGCAGGAGATGATCGGCTTAATGGTTTCCTGAAAAAAGCAGTCGATGATGCGCAAGCACGAACCGTTAAAATTTTCGGAGCTTCGGTGGGTCGTGTTGAGGGATATGGTACGGGGATTATTGTTTCTAATGATGGTTTGGTTATCACTGGGAACGGAGTTTTCTTGAATGGTTTGAGCACCCGGGTGACTTTGAGCAATGGGAAGACCTACCCGGCAAAGGTGGTTCGAAAAGAGTCAAACTTGCAACTTGCTCTTCTGAAGATTGATGCGAGTACACCTGATTATTTCAAATTGTCAGATGGACCGGTCGCTCAGAAAGGAGACTGGGTGATCGCCGTCAGTAATGCATTCAAGGTTGCCGAAAGGGCGGAGCCGTTATCGGTAACGTTGGGAATACTGTCTCTGGATACACACTTGACAGCTAAACGTCGGGAAACAGAAGTGATTTATGATGGCCAGCTTTACCTGATTGATTGTGTGACTAGCAACCCGGGGGCTGCAGGCGGCGCGGTTGTCACCTCTGATGGAAAATTGGTTGGCGTGATCGGCAAACTGATTGAAAGTAAAGAAACCAATACACGAATGAATTATGCTGTCCCGTCAAATTTACTTGCGCAATTTTTGGCTGGAAAGGCTTCCAGCCCAAAAGGAATTCCCGCCAGTAGCCCCCAAGGAAAACCGGGTGATCTCGGAATTGTTTTGTTTGCTTTAGGAGGAAGGAAATCGCCAGCATTTGTAGATCGTGTCAAACGCGGAAGCGCGGCCCAGAAGATTGGTATCCGGAGTGATGACTTGATTGTGATTCTTGCCGGGAAAACCATCAGTAATGCAACAGACTATAAAAGCGTCTTGGGAACGCTCGTTGCTGGTAAAAAAACGGTGATCGTGGTGAAACGGCGTAATCAGCTGAAGAGATTTGAAATTGTTCCAGATGAAAAACGCTAGGGATTAGGATTTATGACTCGTAATTCGGTTCGCCCAGTTTCGGTTCCTCTTGCAATCGGATTTTTGGTTTTCGTTGGGGTGTGTTTTGGCGAAAGGGTGGTTGCTAATGCACAGTCTGCCTCCGAAAAAAGTAATTTATCTGCCGGGGTTCTCTTGGCCCCAAAAGCATTTCGGGCTGCGGCGGCGAGAGTGATGAAAAGTCTTGTAACGATTGATTCATTCGGCGGCGTGGGATCTGTTCAGGGGAGAATTGGTGGTATTCGCAGGCAGGGTGAAGGCAGCACCACCGGGATTATTGTTTCGCCAGACGGTTATGTCATCACGAGTTCGTTTAATTTTATACAAAAGCCACCGATTATTACGTTGACGACTTTTGATGGGAAAAAGCATGTTGCCAAGGCGGTGGCCAACGATCATACGCGGAAGTTGACATTATTGAAAATTGAAAATGCCACAGGCCTGATGGTGCCACGATTTCTGTCACCGGATAACATTACTGTGGGGCAATGGGCAATCAGCGTAGGGATTGGCTTTGGTGATATTAACCCCGCAATTTCAGCGGGTATCGTTAGTGCTAAAAATCGTGCTTTTGGTCGGGCGATTCAAACAGACGCCAATATTAGTCCCGCGAATTACGGTGGCCCTTTGCTGGATATCCGTGGACAGGTCATCGGGGTTTGTGTTCCTTTGAACCCGAAATCCAACTCGCTGGCGTCCGGTGTCGAATGGTACGATTCAGGGATCGGGTTTGCGATTCCGTTAAATGATCAATCAATCATTGAAAAACTCAAAACAGGAAAAGATATCTATCCGGGAAGAATGGGTGTCACGGTTAAACCCGAAAATTTGGATGGAAGTGGTGTGAAAGTGGTTTCGGTGCTTTCAAAATCTGCCGCTGAAAAAGCGGGACTGAAAAAAAATGACTTAATCTTGAAGCTCGGAAAGTACACGGTTCAGGATCCTGCCCAGTTTCGTTCCTTGGTTGGGCGATTTAATGCTGGTCAGACGACTCAAGTTCGATTGAAGCGAGGTGGCAAAGAGCAAACTTCGGATTTGACATTTTCAATTCGAACTGCCAAACCACGGCCGCAGACCGCAATAAAGGGTCCGGCCCCCGGACAGAAAAACAAGGCGCCGAATTCAAAAGACCCCAAGAAATAACGCCCTCAGGAGGAAGTGGAGTTTGCATGTCAGTTCGTGAAACGATTCAGCAGGTAATCCAAAAAGAAATCGCCGCACTCGAAACTGTGGCGGATTCGCTTGATGATCTTTCGCCGATCATCGATGTGATTTTGCAGTGCACGGGGAAATTGGTGATTACCGGGATGGGAAAATCCGGTTTGATTGGACGTAAAATATCGGCCACTTTCAGCAGCACGGCCACACCTTCTAGTTTTGTCCACCCCGCTGAGGCATTACATGGAGATATTGGCACTATTGGGAATGATGACTTGATGTTATTAATTTCCAACAGTGGAGAAACGGAAGAGATGTTATCCCTGATTCCTTTTCTCAAGCGGAGAAATGTATCAATGATTTCGATGATCTGTAAAGTTGATTCCACTTTGGCGCAAAAAAGTGATTTCGTGATTCCCATTCTGGTTAATCAGGAAGCGGATCCGTTTTCGTTGATTCCAACGAGCTCGACAACCGCGATGCTTGCAGTGGGGGATGCACTAGCGGTTGCCGTTTTGAAAGAACGGGGATTAACCCGAGAGCAATTCGCAGAGCTTCATCCCAGTGGATCAATCGGTCGAAAATTGTTGTTGCAAGTGGAAGATATCATGCACCAGGGTGATGACGTTCCGGTTGTGAAATCAAGTACGCTTCTTCGGGAAGTGGTTTGCCTAATGGGTGAAAAACGATTAGGGTCTGCATTTGTGGTGTCGACGGAAGAAAACACCCAACTGGTTGGTGTGTTTACTGATGGTGATTTACGGAGACAGCTTCAACAAAGGTCTAATCCATTAGATCTTGTCATCGATGAGGTGATGACACCCGAGCCAATTACGGTGAATTGCCAAAATCTGGCAATGGAGGCAGTTGCCATTATGCAAGCCCGCAAGATCACGATCTTGCCGGTGCTGGATGGAGAAAAACTCGTCGGTGCAATTCATCTGCACGATCTGATTAAGGCAGGGCTCGGGTGA
>JAZABE010000637.1:0-4893 GCA_036137535.1 Planctomycetota bacterium
GGAGTGTTGGACGTCTGTCCAGGCTGGCACCTTGGGGTGCCGTGGGGATAACGGGATTTTTGGGGAGAGGATTCCCAGTTGTTTCATGCGAGCTAATCGTTGTTGCCGTAATTCGTCCCAGCCCATACTGTATTTTCCCTGGTACATCGCGATGTCTTTTTCCCGGGCATGCAGTGGCCAGTGAGCGGCGGTGTAGGCAACCGAGAGGAATAGTGGTTTTGCTTTGGTGGCCTGGTGGATCATGCGAACAGCTTCATTGCTGATCGCATCGGTGAGATAGTAATCTGGGTCTTTCACAGCTTCCTGTCCCACATCGGTTCGGTTTCGAGTGAGAAAGGCTGGAGCGTAAAAACTGGATGCCCCTCCCAGGATGCCATAAAACTGGTCGTAACCGCGGTCGACCGGAAAGATTGGATCGGTTTTGCCCGCTAGGTGCCATTTGCCTGACATGCGAGTTTGGTAACCGTTTCTTTTGAGGGCTTCAGGTAAGGTTTCGCAGCGGCGGTGAAGAGTTCCGTTGACCAACGAGGTTTTATGGTACACACCGGTGAGTAATGCAGCCCGAGATACCCAGCACATGTTCTCGCTATAAAAATTGGTGAACCGTAATCCTTGTTTGGCCAATCGGTCTAGATTGGGAGTGTCGATTTCTCCCCCAAAACAGCCGATATCGGAATAGCCCATGTCGTCAGCCATGATTACGACGACATTAGGCCGTTCCCCACCGCGGGCAATCCAAAACCCGGTAGCGGTGACCAGGCAGAAGGTGAACCCGCTGAGAAAACGTTTAAGGTTTTTGCCCCTCGGTTTTTGATTTCTTGCCGCCTGCACTAGAGACTCCTCATTGGGTGATGGGTTGGATTCCGTTGACGTAAACCACATTGTAGCCTCCGTCACCGGGACTCTTGGAGTTGTGACCATCGTAGGCGTTGCGAGCGAGATAGAACCGGTACGTTTCGTGGGCGTTGGGTTGAGGATGATGGGAACTGCCTCCCGGAGGGACTTGGCCCGGCCCGACCCAGCGAACCTTGAAATAGCGGATGTAGATAAGATCTTTAGGGCCTTTTCCTTTTTCAACCCGGTTCACTTTCACCTCGGCAATCAACCGGGTGTACTCGTAAAACCCTTGGCGTTCCTTTCGTGAATAAATGGCTTGAACCTTTCCAACCACGATATGGGTCGCCACTTTTTCGAGTTCTTGTTGAGAGTAGGGCCGTTTATCCGCTTGCGCTTCCGAGGAGCCCAGCAAAGCAAACAGGCAGACAGCCCAAAAGGCGATAGGCAGTTGGGGATTGGTTTTTAAGGACATCGTTTTTCCTGGTTTTAATTTCTTTTGGGCTCAGTTTTGGGCAAAAATGGGTTTTTGAGAACCAAGTAAAATTAAGGGTGCGTTCTGCTTTGTAGCCGGGTTGGCTATAATCTAATCCATTATCCACACCCGTAAACACGTCACGGGGGACGAACCCGTTTTTTCAGGTGATGCAGGAAGCACCACTCAATTGTCGACCAGTCAGGAAGCGGTTTTTTAACCCGTTTGTTCTTTTTTTTGACCCCAGATCCGGAGGCTTTCATGCGGTGGATCCGCTTTGAGCAATTAATGATGGCCGTGCTCCTGCCCCTTGGGCTTTGGATGGCATTGATGGGGATCTGCGGCTGTCAAAAGGACGGTCCGGTTCAACCCAGTGCCCAAAATCCCAGCAAACTCGTTTCAGACAAGGAACTGGCGGTCGTGAGACGAGACCCCGTGTTTGTCGATGCGACCGAATCGCTTGGACTTGATTTTCACTACGACCCGGGTCCGTTGGATGACTATTTCTTCCCGGCCATCATGGGAGGAGGTGCCGCTTTTTTGGATTTTGATAACGATGGAGATTTGGATGTCTACTGTGTGAACGGGAATGATCGACGCGGTGGGGAGCCTGCTGCCACGAAAATTCAAAACCGGCTTTTTGAACAAAAAGAAGATGGCCGGTTTGTCGATGTGACCCAGCGGTCTGGGTTGGGTGACCGGGGGTTTGGAATGGGCGTGGCCGTGGGTGATGTGAACAACGATGGCAACGTTGATGTTTACGTTACCAATTATGGTGCGGATCAACTCTACGTGAATCAGGGAGACGGCTGTTTCAAAAAGGCGACTGAATCTGCGGGGATCGATAATTCCAGGTGGGGGGTCTCAGCGACCTTCCTGGATTATGATCGGGATGGTTGGCTTGATCTGTATGTCACCAATTACGTGAGTTTGTTTGCGGCACGTCAATGCAAAAGTCGAGATGGTCGGTTGGAATTCTGTAGTCCCTCGGCATTTGATGGTACGGTTGACCGGCTTTATCGTAATTTGGGACCTCAAGCTGACCACGAGGTTCGGTTTCAGGATGTCACTCTGGTTTCGAAAATCTCATCCAAACGGGGGCCCGGTTTGGGTGTAGTGAGTGGCGATTTTAACGGGGATCACTGGCCTGATTTGTATGTGGCCAATGATGGTGCGGCCAATGTTTTATGGATCAATCAGAAAAATGGCACGTTTAGTGACGAGGCAGTGCTGCGGGGTGTCGCGTTTGATCGGCAAGGACAGGCCCAAGCCGGCATGGGCGTTGCAACTGGTGACGTCAATCAAGATGGTCAAATGGACCTGCTGGTGAGCCACTTGGCCGGCGAATCCAATGCACTGTACTTGTCTTCGGGAAATCAGTTCAACGAAGATTCGGTTCGCTATGGTATGGGAGTGAGTAGTTTTAGTTCAACCGGTTTTGGGGTGGCTTGGGCTGATCTGGAGCATGATGGTCGTGAAGACGTACTCCTGGTGAATGGGCGAGTGACTCGCAGTCCCTTGGGGGTAACTACCGACGGTTTCCTTGGCCCCTATGCTGAAAAAAACCATTGCTTGCTTTGTCAAGAGAACGGACGGTTTGAAAGAATGGCATCCAGCACTGATCCTTTTCTGCAGGGGCGAAGTGTTTCCCGGGCCCTTTGTACGGGCGAGGTCGATAATGATGGCGATCTTGATGCACTGGTAATCAATATTGGAAGCCCGGCCAAACTGTATTTGAACGAAAGCAAAAAAGTTGGGACTTCGATACGAGTCACCGCCCGAGAAACGAGTGATCACGGTGGACGAATCGCTTATGGGGCCGTGGTCCGATTGATGGGCTCGGCCGCTGGAAATCCTGCCAGCCCCATCTCGGCGATTCGCCGGGTCAACCCGGGAACCAGTTACTGTGCTTCAAGTGATCCCCGGGTGCATTTTGGAATTCCGCAGGATACAGAAGTTCAAGGGGTAGAAGTGACCTGGGTCGACGGAAGCCGCGAGTGGTTTCCTCTCGAAAAAGGCGAGCGTCAAACCACGGTAACTCGAGGAGAGGGGAGCCATCGTGATTAAGCATCTGGGATTCAACGCGACGAACACTGGCTGGTTGCAGGGCTGCGGAGCTGGAGGCAGGCAACTGAGACGGTTGACAATGGACGTGCCTCTGTGGTTTGCAGTGGTGGTATTCGGGTTGGGTTGTCTGGGTTGTTCCAAGTCTGAGTCAGATCCCAGTTTGGTTGAAATGCCAAAACCGCAAACGGAAGGTCTCGATCCAGATTCGGCTCGGGCTTTGACGGAAGCCTATACAGCGGCCATTTTGAGTCCTGAAGATGGTTCTGCCTGGGGAAAGTTGGGCATGAACTATTACGCGCATGAAGTGATTCCTGAATCGCTTATCTGTTTTGAGCAAGCCGAGAAACTGGATTCTCAGAATCCCCGGTGGCCCTACCTCTATGGAATGGTTTTGGCTGAAAATAATACGGCTGCGGGGCTCGCCGCGGTGGAAAGGGCCGTTGAGCTTGAACCTGAGAACAACGATTTTCGGTTGCGGGTGGCAGAATTTCTGTTGGTTCTCAACCGAACCGAGGAAAGCTACCCAAAATTTGAAAAAGCGAAGGAGGAGGATCCCTCGAATCCGCGCGCGTGGTTAGGCTTGGCCAGGTTGGCTTTTGCCGACAACCGATGGCAAGAATGCCGGGAATTGGCAGCGAAAGCATTGGCCCTAGCCCCTGCTCGGCCGGATATTGTCGAACTGTTGTCACAAGCCTGCTTTCGTGCCGGTGATCGAGATGCGGCACAACAGTATGCAGATGGATTAGCTCGTCTGCAGGGAGCCAGTACCATTTGGTCCGATTCCATCTTGATGGAAGTCATGGGCCTAAGAACTGGGTCAGAGGCTTTGTTAGGGAAAGCGGACCAGTTGGCCGCCTCCAACCAATTCCAGGAAAGCCTGAAATTAATGGACCAAGTGGTCCGAATGAATCCCGGGAATCCCGAGGGATTTATTCGATTCACTCAGGCGTTGTTGAACTCAGGAAATCTAACCGTTGCTGGGCGGGTGGTTGCCGATGGGATTCGCCAGCACCCCGATAATGCTGAACTCCTTTTTCTGTCTGCGGTGACTCTCGCAAATGTCAGTCAACCTGGTCCGGCGGTTGAACAAGTGAAAAAGGCCGTGAAGTTGAAACCCGATTATGCAGAGGCTTATTTTGTCTTGGGAAAGATGCTGGCAGGGTTAGGGCAGTCGGAGGATGCGATTGCGGCCTTTCGGAAATCACTGCAGTGTGAACCCGGGTTTGTGCCAGCGCAGCAAGCGCTTGAGCAGTTGGGCAAACAGTAAACGGGAATAAAACTCTGGGGTCATTGGGGACCGATGCGACTCTTTAAACTGTCGTTCGATGGATTGTCAAACTTCCCAAAACCGGTCGGCAACGAATTATTTAATAAACTTCTCGCTAACGGACGGGGGTTGGTCGCTCGAAGCTTGCCGGACGTTGGAATCCTGGATCGGCGAATCGGCCAAGGTTAAATCAGTATCAACAAGCATTTTGGCGACCGTTTCGGGGTCAACAGTTCCCGGGAAAACCGAA
>JAZABE010000638.1:0-1985 GCA_036137535.1 Planctomycetota bacterium
AGTTTTCCGCTTGAACTGGGCCGCGATGAGAAAAACAACCCGCTCCCGGTTACGGTTGCACTGGTCAGTGACAAACGCATTTACGGTTACTCAGATCAATTCATCTTCGCCTTGGACCCCGCCTCGGACGCCTCCCCCAACCCGAAAGTCAGACCCAAACTGGTTTGGCAGCACCCAGTCAAGGGAACTCCTTCCTCAATGATGGTGGCCGACGGAAAACTATTTGTGACCACCAAGCAAGGTGACCTTCACTGTTTTGCCGGACCGCAGTCCGTTGCCCACGATTGGGCAAGGCCCCCCCGAACTTTACCCGAACCGACTGACCGATCCGCAAACGTTCAGGACATGCTTGCCGACGCCCACACGACACAAGGCTTTTGCCTGGTCCTCGGCCTTCAGGATGGCCGTTCCGTCCACGAGTTGTTACGGCAGTCCAAGATGCGAATCCTTGTCATCGACAAGGACCCGGTTCGCATTAATACGTTACGTAACCAAATGACCGATCTCGGGTTTTACGGCAACCGGGTCGAAGCCTACGTCGGAGACATCCTGACGATGAAACTCCCGCCTTATCTTGCCAACCTCGTGATTTCAGAAGATTGGTCCAGGACGGGTCTATCCCGAGGTCAACCGCTGGTCAATCAAATTTATGCGGCGATTCGTCCTTATGGCGGTACCGCCTGTTTTGAAATTGCCAACGACGACCAAACAAAGCTGCAAGTCTGGGCCAAGGATCTACCCAGGGCGGAGATCCGGAAATTAAATCAATTTGTTTCGGTTTCCCGAGTTGGCAAACTCCCAGGCGCCGGGGATTGGACTGACGAATATGGCAATCCTGCCAATACACTGATGTCGAGTGACCAAAGGGTAAAGGCCCCGTTTGGAGTTCTTTGGTTTGGTGGACCCTCGGCCCATCCGGATCTGTATTATGATCGCCACCTCTGGGCATCGAGCGCCATCATTATCCATGGGCGAATGTTCATCCAGGGGCCCCAGAAACTGACAGCCGTCGACGTTTATACCGGCAGGATCCTCTGGCAAATTCCCCTCAAAAAAGGCCTCAGCCCGGGTCGTCGCGCAACTTGGGGCTCAACCGGATTCCACTTCTTGGCAACAGCAGACCGGGTCTACCTGACCTACGAAAAAGTCTGCCGGGTACTCGACGCGGCTACCGGTAACCAGACAACCGAAATCAAGCTGCCCGATCCAGACTATGGGATCGGCCGCATCCGCATCTGGAATGACCTGCTCATTGTCCCTTCGTTCACGAATCACAAAGACTTTGGACCCGTACCCACGCGAATTTCTGCGATCAACCGGTTTGACGGAAAACAGGTTTGGAAAGTCGACACGCCGCTCAGCTTTCCACTGATTGCCCTTGGCAAAGAAAAACTGTTTGTCTTTGAAGGCCTCCTGGCCCAACTGTACGAAAACTCTAAACGTAAAGGAAAAGTCCCCAAGTCTGCACCCGAAAAATTCCTCGGCGCTTTTGACTTAAAGACCGGTCAACGCCTCTGGAAACAGCCAACCCAGCGAGTGGTCACCTGGTTGGCGTATTCACAAACCCAAGACACCTTGATCGCTTCTGACAAAACCGGGATCGAATCCTGGCGGGGAAGTGCTGGAAAAATGCTGTGGACCAAAAACGCAACCGGCGTCGGCTTCAAAGGTCACCCGGAAAACCTGTGGGACAAAGTTATCCTCTGGAATGATCGAATTATTGATCAGCGCGGCCCCGGAAAATCCTATGATCTGGAAACCGGTCAGTCGAACCTAAACCTTCACCCCATCACCGAGCAACCGTTCGACTGGCAATTCACCAAGGTTGGACACCATTGCAACTATGCCGTTGCCAGTGAACACTTGATGACCTTTCGGGCCAAGTCCGCCGGCTACCTAGATATGAACAGTGGAGGCACCTCTCGCTTGCAAGGATTTCGTTCCGGCTGTCGCAACAGCCTGATTCCAGCAAACGGCGTTTTAAA
>JAZABE010000639.1:0-2562 GCA_036137535.1 Planctomycetota bacterium
CTTGCAGGGTGTTCGTTAGTCCTGAGTTTCAGGCCGGCGCAATTGGCTGGCCTTCTTGAATCGCTTAAAGGGTTGGTGGTTTTGCATGCTGGTTAAGTAACCTGCCTTGTTGCCTGTTCAAGAAACAGGTTTTAACCGGGGATTTGGCAAAAAAGCCACTGGATTTCACAGTAGCTTTTGAGGACTTTTTCAAGATTTGATCGGCGTTTTGCCGAACGCGTTGGTGATTACACGTTGTTGAGCGCTGCCTGAGCAGCAGCCAGCCTGGCGACTGGGACCCGAAACGGAGAGCAGCTGACATAGTTCAGCCCAACCCTATGACAGAAATCGATCGATGAAGGATCTCCACCATGTTCACCGCAAATACCAATCTTCAGGTTGTCGCGGGTCGCTCTTCCTTTGTGAACACCCATTTCTACCAGTTGCCCAACACCTGTTTGGTCTAGGGATTCAAAGGGATCCACGGGTAGCACTTCCTTCTTTAGGTACTCTGGCAGGAACGTGCCAATGTCATCACGACTGTAGCCAAAAGTCATTTGTGTAAGATCGTTGGTTCCGAAGCTGAAGAATTCTGCTTCTCCAGCAACTTCATCTGCGGTCAAGCAGGCCCGGGGAATTTCAATCATGGTACCGATCAGGATATCCAGCTGTTCGATGCCTTTGTCTGCTTTGACTTTGGCGATGGTTTCTTCGGCAAGCTTTCTGAGCATTGCAAGTTCTTTTACGGTTCCGACCAGTGGAATCATAATTTCCGGGTGTGCTTCAACTCCCTTTTCTTTGCAAAGAATTGTGGCTTCCACGATTGCGGTGACCTGCATTTCGAGTATTTCGGGATAGGTAATGCTCAGACGGCATCCGCGATGCCCGAGCATCGGGTTAGCTTCGTGGAGCTGTGAGACCCGAGATTTGATTTTCCCAATGTCAACGCCAAGCACCTGGGCAACTTCGGCTTGGGCCTCATCTTCATGGGGAAGGAATTCGTGAAGCGGAGGATCCAGCAAGCGAACTGTTACAGGCAGCCCGGCCATGGCGGTAAAGATTCCTTCGAAATCTTCCCGCTGGATTGGAAGGAGTTTGGCAAGAGCTTTACGCCGATTTTCTTCACTTTCCGCGATGATCATTTCTCGCATGGCGGTGATTCGGTCACCTTCAAAGAACATGTGTTCTGTTCGGCACAGTCCGATTCCTTCTGCCCCAAATTCGCGGGCTCGCTGTGAGTCGGCAGGGGATTCGGCATTTGTTCGGACGCCCAGTGTTCGGTATTTGTCAGTCCACTGCATGAGAGTCGCGAAATCGCCTGTCAGCTCGGGAGTTTTGGATGCGACTTCACCTGCCATGACGTCGCCCGATGAGCCATCGATCGACAATGTATCTTCGTGAGTAAATTCTTGGCCATTGATCGTAATCTTGCGACCGGCTTCATCGATGTGAATCTCCCCGGCGCCGGCAACGCAGCACTTGCCCCATCCGCGGGCCACAACAGCTGCGTGGCTGGTTTTGCCACCGGTACTGGTTAGGATGCCAGCAGCTTTTGCCATTCCTTCGACGTCTTCAGGGCTGGTCTCTTTGCGGACGAGCAAGACTTTTTCACCGGCATTAGCTCGTTCAACGGCTTCGTCAGCAGTGAACGCGAGTTTTCCAAAGGCGGCCCCAGGAGAAGCTGCTAAAC
This sequence comes from Planctomycetota bacterium, assembly GCA_036137535.1. Taxonomy (GTDB): domain Bacteria; phylum Planctomycetota; class Planctomycetia; order Pirellulales; family Pirellulaceae; genus JABAAE01. Next base: position 1,670 of record JAZABE010000639.1, read on the forward strand.
CCTGGCATAAAATGGTGGCAGATGCCTTGGCTGCGGGATCAAAGGTTGGCAGTAAGCAGTGGGTTAGGTCGTTGGCGGGAATTCTTTTGACCGCCGTTTCTTCGTCGATTAGGCCTTCTGCGACCATGTCACAAGCGATCTTGACTGCTGCTACGCCGTTTCGTTTTCCACTACGCGTTTGCAGCATGTAAAGATGCCCTTTTTCAATCGTGAATTCGATATCCTGAACATCTTTGAAATGGTTTTCTAAGATCGATTTAATTTCGATTAATTGTTTGTAGACATCCTCATTCCATTTTGGCATATCAGCAACCGGTTCCGGGGTTCGGATTCCTGCGACCACGTCTTCGCCTTGTGCGTTGACCAAGAATTCTCCAAAAAATTCGTTAGTGCCTGTAGAAGGGTCACGGGTAAATGCGACACCTGTGCCACAGTCTTGACCCATATTCCCGTAGACCATCGACTGAACATTGACAGCGGTCCCCAGCAAGCCAGTGATGCCTTCGATTTGTCGATAGGCCTTGGCTTTTGACGATGACCACGATTTGAAAACAGCTTCGATCGCCAATTCGAGTTGTTCCGTGGGCTCTTGAGGAAATTCCTGCCCCGTATGCTCGCGGTAAACGTTCTTGTAGGCATCACAGAGTTCAACGAGTCCTTCTGCCGGAACGTCAGTGTCTTCAACCACTCCATACTTTTCCTTAATGGCCGAAAAAGCGTGTTCAAAATGTTCGTGACTGACTTCCATGACTACGTCACCGTACATATTGATGAGTCGGCGATAAGCATCGTAAGCGAATCGTTCGTTACTGGTTGCATTCGCAAGACCTTTGACCGACACATCATTCAGTCCAAGATTCAAGATGGTGTTCATCATTCCAGGCATCGAAACT
>JAZABE010000640.1:0-4717 GCA_036137535.1 Planctomycetota bacterium
GGGACCCGATAAGCAAACACATTCAGAAAGCTTCCCAGGGATGCCCCGAAGAAAAACACCCAGATTAAAAAAGCCCAAGCCGAGAAATTTTTCATCATCGGGTAAGCGATCCAACCCAGTCGCACGACGTCGAAATTTTGATAGTAGGCGCGATATTGGAGCAGCGGCACGACCACTACGGTCAAAAGCAGCGAGAGGAAAACAGCGCCTAAAATCAATCGCAGTGGCCAATTAGGATGCCGGTTTTTTCTTTGGGTGCTGTTTCGGTTGGAGTTCGCCAAAATCAACTACTCGAAATAGAAGCGTTTTCAGAGGGAGGCGTTGGTTTTCCAGCAGGATCATCCGGATTTTTTTGAGACATTTCCAGCTGCAGGTACTTTGTTTTCAAAGAACGGTAATACCGTTCCGAGATAAATAAGACAACAATCATGCCTAGGACGCCGCCCAGTTTTAGCCAGAGGTTGTCATTGGAGATGTACTGTGAAATCCAGCCAGCGAGAATATACATCAGTCCATTTCCCATCAAGCTTCCAATGAGAATTGCAGAGACCACGCGCACCCTTTTCATTCCCAGTAGCCGGCCGAAAATAGATCCACCAATACTGCCAGTGGTCGAGCTGGGAAAAATCACAAAGAGCACAAGACCCGCAAATGCAATATTTCGAATCCACGGTTGATGTTTCAAGATAAACCGACCATCGGAAACCATCTCGGCCAACTTCCGTCCGAGGATCGGCATTCGAAATAAAACGTCCATGTGAAAGGCGACAAAAAAAGCAACTAGAAAATCCATGATAGTGAGCATCACGAACAGCGATTCGGAGGACATGTGAAAAGCAATTTCCTCGGTGACCGTAATGGGTTCTTCTCCGCCGAAGAGGATAACGAAGCGACCGAGCATCAGGAAGGTTGCCGCAGCGGCAATGCCCAGGTTCGTTAAACCGGCACTGCCGTTGATCAGAAACACGGCAGCCAAGATGATCAGTCCAGCCAGCCACGGGCCGAGAAATGAGACCCACCACAGGGTTTTGTTTTTTTCAGCAAGTTCCACTGAAAAATCCGGGTTTGACACATCCGGTTTGCCGTTGGGCTTCGAATCGGCGGGCTCGGGTGCGTGCTTTTGGGGTGACATTGTTGATTTGGCAGTTGTTTTTTGCAGAGTCTTCATTATCGGGCGCATTGTGAGGAAATGAAACCGGAAATCCGGTTGAGACTCGGTTATTCCCCTTGAATCGTGGCAACGATTCTCCGGTTGGTGGCTTGATTCCGGTGTTCGCACAGGTAAATGCCCTGCCAGGTTCCCATCACCAACCGGCCGGCTGAAATGGGGATTGAAAGAGAGTTTCCCAAGAGGGAGGCCTTAACGTGAGCGGGCATGTCGTCGGGGCCTTCATAGGTGTGTACGAAGTCGGGATGTTCGGGGCAGACCGAATTCATCGCCGTTTCAAAATCAACCCGCACTTCGGCATCCGCGTTTTCATTAATCGTCAGGCTGGCCGAAGTGTGCAAGATAAAGAGGTGGCAGAGCCCTGTTTTGATCCGAGAGATTTCAGGGCAAGCATCAACGATGGTTTCGGTGACCAAATGAAACCCACGTGGTTTTGCAGGCAGGGTCAGCTGTTTTTGGAACCAGGCCACAACTAAGGTCCTCGGGGAGAGAGTGAAAAGAGAGGTAGAGGGTTGCTTTCCATAGAAAGGGTTTTCGACTCAATCCCAGCTAGAGGACTTTTGCAATACAGTCACAGAGTCTTCCAATATTGTGGTCATTGATTCCAGCGACATTGATGCGTCCGGCCCCCACGATGTAGATAGAATACTGATTTCGCAGTTGGTCGACTTGAACGGGCGTTAAGCCTGAAAAGGAGAACATGCCATTTTGAGATTGGATGAATGAAAAATCTTTCTCGCAACGGGAGTTCATTTCAGTCACAAATTGTGTTCGGACGGATTTGATTCTTGATCGGACTTGCTCCAGCTCGGTGTGCCAGAGACCGGTCAGTTCCCGGCTGGTCAACACGATGGTGGCCAGAGCCGCCCCATGTTTTGGGGGGTTGGAGTAATTAACGCGGATACAGGATTTAATGTGAGTCATGGCAGCATCGGCGGTGTTTTTGTTTTCGGCAACGAGGGTCATTGCCCCTACGCGTTCACCATACAAGCCAAGATTCTTTGAAAACGAAGAACAAATCATGACTTCCAGCCCGCCTTCAACAAGGGCATGAATCCCCTGGGTGTCTTCGGTCAGCCCATTGCTAAATCCTTGGTAAGCACAATCGACCAGCGGCAATAGGCGGCGTTCTTTGATGAATTCAGCGAGTTCCTGCCACTGTTGGCTGGAGAGGTCGACACCGGTTGGGTTGTGGCAGCAACCATGCAAAACGACCAGGTCGCCCGCCTTGGCGTGCTCCAGACTGGAAATCATCTCGGGAAAATCGAGGCCTGTTTTTTGCTGGTCTAGGTATTGATAGTAATCGATTTCCAGGCCGGCCGCCGAAAAAATGGCAGGATGATTTGCCCAAGTTGGCTTGCTGAACCAGGCCTTGGCTGCGGGGAATTGTCTTTTGACCAAATCGGCGGCCGTTCGGAGGGCTCCCGTTCCCCCGGGTGACTGGGCGGTGACGGCGCGCCCGCTTTGAACGATTTCGTGTTCGGCGCCAAACAACAATTCCTGAACGGCTGCTGCGTATTCAGGCGTTCCATTGATTCCAAGATAGGACTTGTTGGTTTCGGTTTCGACCACCCGTTTTTCAGCGACTTGAATGCATTCAAAAACAGGCGTTTTACCTTGTTCATTTTGGTAAACGCCGACGGTAAGGTTGATTTTATCTGGATTGGGATCACTCTTGAAGGCTTCATTCAAGCCGAGAATCGCATCGGGTGGAGCGGGTTCAATCGCGTTAAAAAAAGAATGGGACGTATTGGTCGAGGTTTTCATGGTGAAACAAAAGGTAGCGAGTTTTCCGGGTGAACATTCATCAAAACCGTTTGCCGGTTGTTGACGAGAACGAGTCCTCAAAGAGACAATCATGGTATCGTTGATTGTCTTTCGCTTTAAGCCCCGGTCCCCGCCAAAGGGGAGTTTGGGTTGCTTATCCCGAAACTGGCGAACCTCTCGGAGTGCTGCAACCCGGGACAGAATTTCACACCTAGTTTATGGAATCAAGACATGTCAGGAAAAACAGGCATTTGGCTAGTCGGTGCTCGTGGGGGCGTGGCCACGACGGCCATTGTGGGACTGGTCGCTTTACAGAAAAAAATGACGGCAGCCCACGGCTTGGTGAGCGAGCTTCCCCAGTTCCAGTCCACTGGTTTGGTGGATTGGAGCGAGTTTGTTGTTGGTGGGCACGACATCCGCAACACCAACCTGGTTGAAGAAGCCAGGAAACTGCAGTCGGAAAGCCGGCTGCTGAGTCCCCAGTTGCTGGAGGCTTGTCAGTCGGAGTTTGAGGCGATTGACCGGCGAATTCGGCCAGGGATTTTGTTTAATGTGGGTCAGACGATTGCGGGATTGGCGGACCCGGAAATGACGCAGTCGGCCTCGACTCCCGCGGCGATGATCGAAGCTCTCAAGTCGGACTTACAGGAATTTAAAGCTGAAAACGATTTGGCGAACGTGATCATGATCAACGTTTCGTCGACGGAGCCGACGGTGGACCCGCAAACGGTTCCCGGCACTTGGTCAGAGCTGGAGTCCACTTTGACCAGCGAGGATTGCCCATTGGCGGCGAGCTCTCTTTACGGGATCGCGGCCTTGGAACTCGGAATGCCTTATTTGAATTTTACTCCATCGCTGGGGACTTCTCCGGCGGCCATCTGTGAGTTGGCGGAAGCCAAACAGGTTTGTCATATGGGGCATGATGGCAAGACGGGGGAGACCTTGATGAAAAGTGCGTTGGCGCCGATGTTCCAGCATCGCAACTTGAATGTTATGAGCTGGGTTGGGCACAATATTTTCGGGAATATGGACGGCAAGGTGTTGGACGATCCCGAGAATAAAAAAACCAAGGTTGTCAGCAAAGACCGGCTATTGGGCCAGATACTGGGGTATGATCCGCAAACGCACATCAGCATTGAGTACATTGAAAGTTTGGGGGACTGGAAGACGGCCTGGGACCACATTCACTTTCAGGGTTTTTTGTCGACGCCGATGGTTTTGCAGTTTACGTGGCAGGGGAGTGATTCGATTTTGGCAGCGCCTTTGGTGCTGGATTTGGCTCGGTTTGCGGAGTTGGCATTGCAGCGAAAAGAAGTGGGCTTGTTGACTGAGTTGTGTTGTTTTTTCAAGAGTCCTCATGGGACAGAGGAAAACAATTTTGTCAGGCAATTTCAGCGGCTGGAGTCTTGGGCGAACGGCAACTCGGATATCGAAGGTTAGTTTTTGAGGGAGCTCCCGTTAGTCAAGGGTTTTTGGCTTTAGGGTCTTTGGCTTCAGGGAGCGATATCGAGTAATGCAGAATCGCTCAGCCCTTCTTCATCTTTGGCAACAACTGTTATTTCGCTTTTGTCGATGGCGACCTTCAGTTTGATCTCAAATTCTCCGCTTGCGTCATCTAGCGATATGGTGAAAGGGAAGGGGGTGGCTGCATAAACGGTGACATCAACAGTCGACCAGTTCTCGTCTGTTACCTTTCCGGAGATAGTGACAGTGTCGCCATCCCTTTTTGCTGTGACTTTTAGCACAGGTGGCTTTCCTTCGCCTGTACTCTCTTTTCCCCCC
>JAZABE010000641.1:0-3858 GCA_036137535.1 Planctomycetota bacterium
GCTTTTTCCAAACTTTCCATCGCCGGTTCAAATCGAGAGTTCATTGCCTCCAGCTCGCCAATTCGGTAGTGACGTCTGGCTGTTTGGATTGGATCAAAAACCGTGGCCCGAAAGAAAAATACAGCAACCACGGCCAAAACCAACTGCCCCACTAAACAGGCCTGTCTTGGATTGAATCTGGAAGCGTGAAAGGATTCAAATCGAGTGAATGTGTCTGGGCCAAATTGCGACAGTGAAATCGCAAATAGAACAATCCCAACAGTTGCCACGCCCGGAATACCAACACCACCCGATGCACTCAAAGCAATCAGCAGTGTCATCAACGCGAAATTCACGGCTCGATAATAACACTGATCTGAGATACCCCGGGAATTTTTTGGCAACTTCCAGCTGCTAACCGCCATCCCCAAAAACACCAAAGCTGAAATGGTCACCAAACCGGTTGCCATAGAATTTAAAAACGTGGCCAAAAATCCAATCGCAATTCCAATCAAGATTGCAGCTGTCAAAAAACCAGGCAAATGCTTCGTTGCACCTATTTCGTTTGCTACGGAGTGTTGGAATTCCCCGTCGGTGGCACCACCTCTTGTTTCACAAGAGGCAAATTGCAGCAACCAACACCCCCCACCCATCAAAAGAAACAACGCTGCCGGAGTTCCGCCGATCGACCAAATCTCCATGAAAAAATTATGTGGGTCCGCAACGGTTTCACTCGATTGAACTAATTGGTATTTCGCATAGGAATGCTGGAAATTGCCTGGGGCACAACCGAACCAGAAATTGTCAAGTATGAGATCCAGAGACGATTGCCAGTACTCAAGCCGATAAAGCAGGGACTTTGCCGATTCACTGAACACTTGAATATCTACGGTACCGGCAGCTATGACAATTGCCACAATCAACACACAAACGCCAACCGCTGACATCACCCATTTCAACGGCATCTTCTGTTCCGACTTCTGAAAATTCACCCACAACAAACCTCCTCCACCGATCAATGCGGCAAGGTAACTCGTTCGACTCTTTGTCAGGATCAAACAAATAAAAATAGAAATCAGCGCAGCCGAAAACGTCCAAATGATAATTTTTTTCCCGGTTGCAAAACCATTAATCAACAGGGCAAGTCCAACGACCAATGCAGGAGTTAAAAAAGCCGCCAGTGAATTGGCAAGGACAAACGTCGAAGTCGGTTCAGTAGCCGATAAGCGGTTTTCCCACATCATCCGGGCAGGCGAACCGGGTTCCACATTGTTCAGCCCTGCCTTGCGAATCAATTCCTGTTTTTGGACTTCCGTTTGCTTCTCGTAATTTCGCCGCATTTCAGGATAGATGATGAACTGCTGGTACATCCCTGAAACCGAACACCCAACCGCAACCACTACTAGGCAATAAAAGACGGCGATTCGAAAAGAGCGGCGACTCGACAACTGCCGAATTACAAAAAACACAACAGCAAATCCAAACCACTGCCAACTTGCATTGATCGTAGGTCTGGCATGGCCCCAACCTAGGGAAACCGCCAGAATACCGCTCAACACGATCCAGAAACACGTGGCATAGACACAGGCATCGATCTTGGAAAAATGGAACGAAAATTCGCGGTTCATTAACTTTTGGCCGACCAAAATTGCAGCGACTAAAAGCCAGAGAAAGAACGGGAACCAATTGGTGAATTGTTCTGGTGTTCCTTCGGGAACCAGAGGTGCGGCAACAAATAGGCCGAGGGTCATTGACTCCAAAGCAACACGTATCCTCGGTGCATTGGAAACGGAATTTAAACCGTCAGAAGATGATTCTGCCCCCAGACTTTTTCGATGTTCTCGTTTAAGTTCGTTTTTATTGCGTTTCGCCATATTCAAATCGCAAGGGAAACATTGCCCAACTAGGACGATTGTTGGTCTTCTTGGCTTCGAATCTTGCGACGAGCGGTCATCTCAAGAATCGCGATAAGTATCATGATACAAAATACGAGCAAACTCAAAATAATGGCACCGAAACGATCAACTCGGTGAAGTATAAGAGCCGCCAGACCACAGGTTGAGGTGAGCAGGTAAATCGCCAAAACTGCCTGTACTTTGGTGAATCCCAGATCGACCAAGCGGTGTGACAAGTGATTCTGATCCCCCTCAAACGGACTTTTCCCACGCTTTAACCGAATCCAGATGACTGTCAACATATCGTACATCGGTACCGCCATAACAAAAATAGGCGCAAGGATCCCATGGGGAGACTGGGAATGGTAACCCGTGTACGTCGCTAATAAAGTTGCCCCGGCAATCACAAAACCAATCAGATAACTCCCAGCGTCTCCCATAAAAATCGAGGCCGGGGGTCGGTTGTGAACCAAAAACCCACACAACGAACCCGCCAGCACCAGTAATAAACCGGCCACAAAAATTTGAGGCGTTCCGCCCTCCCCTTCTGGAGAAATTAGCAGCACCGCCGCAAGAAAAATCGAGGCCAACAAGGCAACACCACTAGACAACCCATCCATATTATCCAGCATATTGAACGAATTAATCATCGCCACAATCCAGATCACGCTAATCAAACCTGGCACAATCGGAATGGAGATAAAGGCCGTTGCTCGCCAACCTTGCCAGGCTACACAAAATAACGCAATCAAAAACTGGGCCCCTAGTCGTGGCTTCCACCCAATATTCCATTTATCGTCAACTAACCCAACCAATGCCAGCAAAGAACCGGATCCAATTAAAACCCAGAGTGAATCCAGTTTGGACACAACGCCATCCAAATGCACACGTGCAAATTCCGGAACGATTTGTTGGACCCAAGGGTAATCCCGCATCAGTACCAAAATCGTTCCTGTCAAGAAAACCGAAACAAATCCTGCCCAAATACCAATCCCACCGCCCAATGGCGTGGCTTGAAGGTGGACTTTCCGTTCACCCGGTTGATCCACAAGTCCTAAGCGAACCGCATTCACCTTGACAACATGAGTAACCACCCAAGAAACCAAAGCAGCTGGTGAAAGGGTTACGATTGCAAAAATCAATATCTGATTGTAAGTGAGATCCACAGACAAATTCCACGAGGAATACCACAGCAATTCCAGAGATTTAGTTTAGATGAACGACCCTTCTTCGACTATTGAAGTTGTGTCCATTACGATGACTTTCGGCTTTCTTGCCGATAATGCATTCTCATCTTTGTTAAATTACAATCAAACCGATTAATCGTTCCACCACTTGGGTCAAAAACATGAAGAGCAACCATCAACTTAACCGATTTTTCCGGGTCAACCTGATTGCCGTTGCCTGCGCAATAACCCCCGTCCTGCGCGGATTATCGAACGAAAATTCATTATCGGCTCCCACCAACGTGGTCATTATTTTTGCCGATGATCTGGGTTATGGTGACTTGGGTTGCTTTGGTCACCCAACGATTGCTACTCCCAATCTGGACCAGATGGCCAACGAAGGACAAAAGTGGACCAATTTTTATGTCGCGGCTTGTGTTTGCACCCCCAGTAGGGCAGCCCTACAGACGGGACGTTATCCAATTCGAAACGGGATGTGTTCCAGCAAAAGAAGGGTTCTCTTTCCGGATTCCGCCGGGGGTCTTCCTCAAACCGAAATCACAATTGCCAAGATGCTCAAAAGCAGTGGCTACAAAACACATGCGATCGGAAAATGGCACCTCGGTCACCTACCCCAGTTCCTTCCCACTTCACACGGCTACGATACTTATTTTGGAATCCCCTATTCAAATGATATGGATGCTATTCAGGCGGCTCCTCAAGGAAGAGATAAATTCTGGAAACCGAAAATTGAGTCTTGGAACGTCCCTTTAATGCAGGACCAAAAAATCATTGAGCGTCCCGCAAACCAACATACA
>JAZABE010000642.1:0-6416 GCA_036137535.1 Planctomycetota bacterium
GCAGAGGCTTTCAGAGGAACAAGCCAAACGGGAGTCCATAGCGAATCGCAGCGTCAAGTTGTTTTCCCGCTGGTTAACGGATGAAGAAAATCCAGGCACTTTTCAGAACGCAGAAAATTGCTGGAAAGCTTACGCACTGTCATGGGCTCTGGTCATTATTGGAATTTTCCTGCTGGGACCCGTCATTTACACCATGCTAGGGTGGATTGGAAAAGATTATCACCTTCCCCTGGGGCGATGGTCGCTACTACTCGTTTTCCTTTCAGCATTCCAATTTTTGTATGCTGTGTTTCTTTTTCAAATCCCCGATTGGACAACCACCCGTCTGGTCTCTTACTTGATGTTGGCAATGACCGTATTTTCAACCTGCCTGCTGGCCATCACCCTGTTAAGCCAGGAAAACAGTAGCTTTTTCAAGTACCTGCAATTATCCATTGTTGATAAAGGAAAAATCTCTAGTTGGCTCACAGTCATGTCAATCGGTTTTGGGATGATGAGCTATCTTTGCGGTCGCACAACGCAACAGTGGATGAAAGAAGAATCACGAAGACGACTCCCCGTGCAATCCACACTTGTCTAAGCCGATCACAGTGCGAGGACCAAGTAAAGGTCGCCAATGATGACTCAAAGCCCCCAACGACTTCATGCCTGTTGAGACTGATTCTTAGCGAGATCGATCACCTCTCGCAAATCTAATTTACCTTCGTACAAAGAACGACCAATAATACAGCCTGAAATATTCAGGGCAGCCAGGTTGGACACGTCTTCTCGTGTTGTCACGCCCCCAGAAGCGATGACCGGCACGTTCACCGATTCGTTGAACTCACGAACCCCATCGATATTGGGACCATTTAACATTCCGTCCTTCAAAATATCGGTATAGATAATAGCGGCAATCGGCAAATTCGAAATGCTTTTGGCAAATTCAATGGCCCCCAAATTTGAAACCTCCTGCCAACCGTCTGTCGCTACCCTACCGTCTCGGACGTCAATCCCGATTACCAATCGATTGGGGTAGTTTTCTGCCATCTCTGCAAGCCAATTTGGGTCTTTCAGCGCTTTGGTGCCGACTACCAGCCGACTCACACCGAGTTCAAGATATTCGCGAATCGCTTGTTCGCTTCGAATACCGCCTCCCAATTGGCAGGGTATTTCGACAGTTTCAATGATCTTTCTGACCGCCGAAAAATTAAAATTTGAGCCGTCTCTTGCACCATCAAGGTCAACCAGATGCATGCACTCGGCTCCATCCGAGCACCATCGCGATGCCATATCCGCGGGATTTTGACCATAGACTGTCGCTTGTTTATAGTCTCCCTGCAACAAGCGAACACACTTGCCGTCGAGAATATCAACTGCTGGCCAGATTTGCATTACCAAACCTTTTTTCGAACTGTAAGGACTAACTCAAAGCATTCTCTCATACCGGCCAAACCCTCGCAAGCTTCGACCAGTAGCGTCTAATATTCTGTCATAGCCAGTTTCTACAGCTAAAATCTCCACCCAAAGTCCATTCCCGGCGAAACCCACTACCCGCGGCACAAAGTATCGCCGAACGATTTACCACCTCCCGATCAGCCGGGCGACTAGGAATCTGGTTTTTTTCATCTCATAATAAGCGTCTGGCCGAACGTATAAATGGCACAAGTCCCCTTCAAAGAAATTTTTGGGAACAGGAATGATATCTCGATTCGACTTTTTTCTTGCCGTGTTTTTAGTCTGGAATATTTCCACCCTTCCGGCTCAGGAATGGTCCCGATTTCGGGGGAACAATGGGACGGGCATCAGCAATGCCACAACTGTTCCAACTTCTTGGAAAATGAAAGACCTGAACTGGAAGACGAAATTACCCGGTGTTGGACATTCGTCTCCAATTCAATATGGAAAGACGGTTTTTGTCTTGTCGGCTGATCCTGAAAATGCAACCAAGTACGTTGTTGCGGTCAACGCGAAAAATGGAAAAATTGAGTGGACAAAAAAATTCGAATCCAGTCCCTATCGATGTCACCGCCTCAACAGCTACAACTCTGGCACGCCAGCTGCTGACAATGAACGGCTTTATGTATCTTGGTCGGACAAATCCAAAACAACTCTTTTTGCTTTTACCCACGATGGCAAAAAGGTCTGGCAAAAGGAGCTGGGAACCTGGGTCGGCCAACATGGATTTGCGGCCTCACCCATTGTCTATCAAGACAAAGTAATCATCTCAAACTCCCAGCAAAAGGATCAGCTAAAACCAGGCGATCGTGCTGGGAAAAGTATCGTCTATGCCTTCGATTCCAAAACCGGAAAATTGGCGTGGCAATCAGAACGGGTAACCACTCGGGTTTCCTACTCCGTTCCCTGCATTTACAAAAACCGTGCAGGACAAGATGAACTGGTCTGTTGCAACACTGCTGAAGGTGTCTACAGCCTCAATCCGGACAATGGCAAACTCAATTGGTCTTATGACAAGGCATTCGACAAACGAACAGTTGCTTCGCCTGTTATTGCAAACGGATTAATCCTCGGGAGCTGCGGTTCCGGTGGCGGTGGAAATTTCGTCGTGGCGATTCAGCCAGGGAAAACTCCGGTGCTCAAATTTAAAGTGGATCGAAACGCAAATTATGTACCAACTCCCATTGCTTTCAATGACCTGATCTTTCTGGTGTCCGACAAGGGTATCGCCTCTTGTGTCGAAAGCCAATCAGGTGATGTCATCTGGCGTGAACGACTGAAAGGTGAATACTGGGCTTCACCTGTGTGTGTGAATGGAAGAATTTTTGTAATCAATTCAATTGGTGAAGTCACCGTTTTTACTGCAGGCCGGAAGTTTCAAAAACTTGGCGAATCCAATCTTGGTGAAAAGTGTCACAGTACACCTGCCATCACAGGTGGAAAAATGATTTTAAGAACCGTCTCCCATTTAATGTCCATAGGTGGACCATCGTAGTTGCTTAATGGATTCTGGCTGGCAATTCTGGATTGATGTTGGTGGGACATTCACTGACTGCATTGGCATTGATCCCTACGGAAAACAATATTTTGCAAAAGTCTTAAGCTCCGGGCAGGTCCAGGGACGGATGCAACTGAAAAATGGCCAATGGAACAGTTGTGAATTGGCCGGTTATTGCGATCAGTTTTGGGCTGAACAAACACTCTCTCCAATTGACTTTAGCCGCCAGTTCGGACCGACCCTGACCATCAACCAATCGGCAAAAGACGGAACGATTGGTTGGGGCAAGAGGATCCCGGCAACGGATTCATTTAGTTTTTCATTGGACACCAAAACCCCCGCTCCAATTTTTGCAATCCGAAAAATCCTCGCGTTACCTTTTGACCAACCTTTGCCCCGGCTAGAGATCCGGCTGGGCACGACAAGAGGAACCAACGCGTTGCTCACCCGAAGCGGCGCCCGCGTCTGTTTCGTCACCACCAAAGGATACCAGGATCTTCTCAGGATTGGATTTCAAAATCGGCCAGACCTGTTTGCGATTGATGTCGAAAAACCGGAACCCCTTTTCGAAAACACAATTGAAGTGGATGAGCGGATTCATTTTGACGGCAATATAGGCACGCCGCTTAGTGCAATCAATGTCCGAAACCAATTGCTCCAAATCAAAAGCCAAGGCATTGACTCGCTTGCCATCTGTCTAATGCACGGTTACCGTTATCCACAACACGAAAAGAAAATTGAGCAGATTGCCCGGGAAATTGGATTCTCCGAAATCAGTTCATCCCACCAAGTCGCTCCCGAAATCCGAATCATTCCCCGAGCTTTTACCACGGTTCTCGATGCTTATCTAAACCCGGTGCTCCGAAGCTACGTGTCAGAAATTCAAAGCCACCTCCACTTCGAATCTCACTTGCAGCTGTTTACCTCGGCAGGCTCTCTGGTAGAACCCAACCAATTTACAGGCAAAGACAGCATTCTATCCGGACCCGCTGGTGGGGTCATGGGTTTTTCTAAAACAGCGCAGTCCGCGGGCATCCAAAAGTCTATTGGGTTTGACATGGGAGGAACAAGCACCGATGTCTCCCGATTTGATGGTGAATATCACTATCAGTATGAATCTGAAAAGTCTGGTGTCTTCATTGTCTCACCCACTCTGTCGATTGAAACCGTAGCTGCTGGTGGTGGATCCATTTGCGGGTTTGATGGCCAAAGGTTGACCGTGGGTCCGCAAAGCGCAGGCGCGCATCCAGGCCCCGCTTGCTACGGAAAAGGCGGCCCCTTATGCCTTTCTGACATCAACCTTTTTTTGGAGCGTATTCACGCAGATTCGTTTCCTTTTCCGATCGATCGATCAATTGTCATTGAAAAGCTCAATCAAATCCAGGATGCGATGATTGCGGCAAATCTTAAACCCAAGGGTATAGAATGGATCGCTAACGGCTTTTTAAAGATTGCCGTAGCAAAAACAGCCGAAGCAATCCGTCTCGTTTCAATCCAGAAAGGGTACGACTGCCAAGATTATACGCTCGTAAGTTTTGGAGGAGCCGCAGGCCAAATTTGCTGCCAGGTTGCAGAAGAACTTGAAATTCAAAAAATACTCGTGCATCCCCAGGCCAGCATCCTGAGCGCTGCAGGGATTGGTCTTGCAAACCGAACCGAACATGACTCTCTCGGACTTTACGGAAACCTAGATGACTACCCTAACTTGGATCTCCAGTTTCAGAAGATTGAATCGAAAATTCTGTCTTCTGTTAACCAGTCTAAAATCAAACGAAAGATTGACCTGAGATACCAAGGAACGGAATCCTATCTGACCATTGGCTATGACGACTGCAATTCGCTTCTAGCACAGTTTAGCGACGAACATCAAAAAAGGTTTGGCTATATCCAAAACAAGCCTCTTGAAATCGGTTCCATACGTATCGAAGTGATGCAGACCAACAATCACCAGCAGTTACCGTCGAAACCAAATCCAACCAAGTCCGAATCAATTTTGCTCACTCCACCCCAATTCAGGATCGTTGACCGTTCAACATTGAGTGAAGGCTCTCAGGTTCATGGCCCTGCATTAATCTGCGATCCGTTTTCAACAACAGTAGTCGATGACCAATGGCAAGCTGAGTGCCTTGATGACTTTCAGGTTCTGCTGACAAAGACCGAGGTTAAGCCTAGCAACACAATAGAATCTGCAGTTGATGAGGTCCAGCTCGAACTTTTCAATAACCGGCTTTTTTCAATTGCTGAACAGATGGGAGAAGTCTTGCGCGCCACCGCCGTCAGCGTCAACGTGAAAGAACGGTTGGATTTCTCCTGTGCAATCTTTGATGCCGTTGGAAACTTGATCGCAAACGCGCCCCACATCCCCATTCATCTGGGTGCAATGAGTGACTGTGTAAAATGCATCATCGCCGACAATGAATCCATTGTTCCAGGAACCGTCTTTGTCACTAATGATCCCTACCGAGGTGGTTCTCATCTACCCGATGTCACTGTGGTAACCCCCTGTTTTGACTCTCAAAACGACTTGGTTTTTTGGGTGGCCAGTCGAGCCCACCACGCCGAAATCGGGGGCAAAGTTCCCGGTTCGATGCCACCTGATTCAACCTGTCTCGCCGACGAAGGAGTCTTGATCCAAAACTTTCTGTTGCTGTCGCAAAATGGCAATCGCTTTAATGAACTTGAACAATTGCTTCGCTCTGGACCCTACCCGAGTCGACAACCACAGACCAATATCTCGGATGTCAAAGCGCAAGTTGCCGCAAATAACTGCGGCATTCATTTGCTTAAGGAACTCGCAGGGAATACCACGAAACACGTTTTACCTCAGTTGATCGACAAACTCTTTGCGATCTCCGCAGCTGAAACCCAAAAGGTCATTCACCAGTTGACAAAAAAAGAATACCGGTTCGAAGATTATCTGGACTGCGGGGCAAAAATCCAGCTGCGAATCGCTGTCAAAACAACCAGTCTTTTATTTGACTTTACCGGAAGTAGTGGAGTCCTGCCGAATAATTTGAACGCCAACCCATCCATCGTAAATTCAGCAATTATCTACTGTCTAAGATTAATGATTGGGAAAGACATTCCCTTAAACCAGGGAATTCTGCAACCGATCGAGGTGAGCATTCCCCTTGGATTCCTCAACCCGAAACCGGCGACCAACCCCTGCTTAAGTCCAGCTATCGTTGGAGGAAATGTTGAGACTTCCCAGAGAATTGTCGATGTCATTTTCGGGGCTTTTGAGATCGCTGCAGCCTCTCAAGGCACCACCAACAATGTGATTTTCGGTGACCAAAATTTTGGATATTACGAAACCGTCTGTGGAGGCTCTGGGGCCTCGAAACAAAAAAAGGGGGCCGACGCCATACAGGTTCATATTACCAATACCCGGATTACAGACCCAGAAATTCTGGAGTCACGCTATCCAGTCGTTCTCGAAGAATTCAGCATTCGCGCAGGCTCTGGCGGACTCGGCAAACAC
>JAZABE010000643.1:0-1231 GCA_036137535.1 Planctomycetota bacterium
TTGACATTCAGGTTTGCCAGCGTTTTCAACACGGCTAACATGAGGTCACCTGTCGGCCGATCCATGGGAGGAATCCGCTGCATGATGCCATCGACATCGATGCCACCAGCCACCGACTGACGACTGAAATCCAACAAGACGCGATGCGACCGTTTTTCGATCACCGTCAAGAACAATTCCTTCGCCGTTATGATCCCTTCGGACTGGCGCACCTTGATCAGGTTCGATTCATTCTCACTACGATCTCCACCTGCCGCCTTGAACATGACAGGAGGACCCATGTCCCCGGGAATCAATGATTCTTCTTTTTTCTTGCGACCAAACATCAGGGCGAAACCATTCGTGAGAGGAGTCTAAAGCTCTATTATACCATGTAAAACCGGAAGGCATGGGCTTAAATAATACCGGGTTGGCTGACATTAATTCCTTTCAACGCCATTTTTAATGCATCCTTGTTCGGTGCCACACGGAAAGCGGTTTCCCGGTCAATAAGATCTTCGTCGATCAATTGCTTCAAGCTCATCGTGAAATTCTGCATCCCGTCTTCTGCACCAATTCGAATGGCATCTCCCAGTTTTTCGTCTTCCCCTTCCAGTACCAGTTTCTGGATCATCGGCGAAAAGGTCATGATTTCAACGGTCGGTACTCGCCCCACCCCTTCCTTGATAGAAGGCAGGAGTTTCTGAGCCAGGATGCCCTTCATGTTAAAAGCAATCGCACTACGAATCGCAGTGTGCATCTCCTCGGGGAACAGATCCAGGATTCGACCAATTGTTGTGGGAGAACTGGAAGCATGAATCGTGCCAAAAACCAGGTGACCGGTTTCAGCCGCATGAATGGCTGTCATGAACGTTTCCTGGTCACGCATTTCACCAACAAGGATGATGTCCGGATCCTCTCGCACTGCATGCTTCATGGCAATATCAAAATCACGAACATCCATCCCAACTTCCCGCTGGTTAATCAAGCACTTGTCCTCGGTGTAAACGAATTCAATCGGATCCTCGAGGGTCAGAATGTGCTTGCGGTAATGTTGGTTAATCCAGTTAAGCATGGATGCGATGGTGGTTGATTTCCCCGACCCGGTTACACCAGCCAGCAAGACCATGCCCTGGTCAAACTTGCACAATTCTTCAATGATCGGTGGCAAGTGCAGTCCATCGAAGCTCGGAATCCAGTTATTCACACGACGTGCCACCATGCCAAGCTTTCCCAACTGCTGCAGGATATT
>JAZABE010000644.1:0-14531 GCA_036137535.1 Planctomycetota bacterium
TCCCTGTCGAGACATCTAATATTTCATCGCAAGCAGAAGACAAGCAGAATCATCCGCCAATTATTGACTCAAGAATAGTGACCAATGCGGAGATTTGGCTTGCAGTTCCAACGGAAACCCTCAACCCGTCGCCCCAATCGGGATAATCCATATATCTGACCAGAATGTGGTTCTGCTTGAGCTGTTCGTATAAGGATTTTGACGAATGACCAGCATGGCGACACCAAATAAAATTGGCCTCAGAGGGAACAGCCTCAAACCCAAGACGAATCAGTTCTTTCCATAGGTCATTTCTCAGGTTCACAATCTTTTCGGTATTTTCAGCCAGCCAAGATTGATCATTGATGGCGGCGGTCGCCCCGGCAATCGAAATTGCATCGCAATTGTACGAGTCTTTGACTTTTTCGAGCTGTTCAATGATGGATGGGTGAGCGATCGCAAAGCCAAAACGTAAGCCAGCCAACGCGTAGGACTTGCTCAAAGTCCGGGTGACAATGATATTCTCACAGCGGGAAACCAAGTCAACGGCATGAGATTTCGCAAAATCCGCGTATGCTTCGTCAAGCACCAACGGACATTCCAGTGAACTGGCGATTTCAATCAATGTATCCCGATCAATGACTGTCCCAGAAGGGCTATTAGGGTTGGGCAGGAACACCAGCTTTAAGTCGTCGTCCTGCTTTCCAAAATCACTCGAAATCGACCAGTCTTTCTCAAATTTAAATTCCTCAGTTCGAGCTCCCTGAATCGCTGCCAATGTTTTGTAGAGAACATAGCTTGGATAAGGAATCCTGATTTTCGAACCGGCCGACACAAACGTTCGAGTCAAAATTGTCAAAATATCATCACTGCCGTTACCACAAATAAGGTTCTCAGGTTGCAAACCCAAAAGCCCAGCGGCCGAAATCCGAAAAGCTTTCGCTGACGCATCAGGGTAGACGTTCAAACCCTGGGTTACTGCTTCATGGAGGGCTGCAATCACTTTCGTTGAGGGCGGAAAGGGGTTCTCGTTGGTATTCAGCTTGATAAACTTCCCCGACGCCGGCTGTTCCCCAGAAACATATCCCGGAGTTTCCAAGATATCATCGCGGACAAGGTCTTGAATTTTCATTGGCAATAAAGAACTCAGAAAGACGAGCCGAACGCCACAGTTTGCTGGATCATCTTTTAGGCGTTGTGAAGTCGAAGAACCCTAGAACAACCGGTGTTCTTCGATAATTTCAAGCTGATCAAACCAGTAGGCCTGATCATCTCGCCGACAAATCATAAATTTACCCAAATCTGCGGGATTTTTTGCCTGGTGATAACGTAAGTAAATCTTGTCATCATCAAAACCAACAATCTCAATTTTTCCTGTCTCATGCGACATCGAAAACTTGATACGACGAGACAGTCCCGAACCCTGGCTGATTGCCTCCTGAAAAATCTTAGCTCCCTCAATGATCGATAATTCGAAAGGTTCATTACCTTCCGTTGGGCGACCCTGGAAAAGATAATAAGGCGTACAACCGATGTAAGATAGTTTAGAGTAAAGTTCTTTTAGAACGTCCGCACTATCGTTGACTCCTTTGATCAACGGACACTGGTTGATGCAAATCACTCCGTTTTGAATAAATGCATCTATTCCCTGCACTGCCACATCTGTCAATTCACGCGGATGATCAAAATGGGCCATCAGGTAAATTCGTTTTTCAGAAGTCGAAAACTCACGAAAAGCAGCATGGAGATCCTGATCATTCAAAACTCGAAAAGGATCAAACGCCGGCATTTTCGAACCAATTCGAATAATCTTGACGTGAGGTATTTCACGCAATTTTGAAAAGATTTCGCGCAGCCTTCGTGTGCTCATTAATAGTGGATCGCCGCCGGTCAGCAAAACATTGGTAACTTCCGGGTGACTTGCAATGTATTCGAGCCCTGCTGAAATATCGTTTGTCACTTCGTCGTTGTCGTCCATGAACAACCGTTTGCGGAAACAATAGCGACAATAGGCACCGCAAACTTCATTACACAACAACAAGACCGTGTCCCGGTATTTGTGTTGAACACCAGGGACAACCGTGACGGCCTCTTCATTGCTGGCATCCAGCTTTCCCCAGTCCTTTAACTCGGACGTGTTGGGAATTACCAGGTTGCGAATTGGATCATTGGGATCGTCCCAGTCGATCAGCCCAAGGTAGTAATCGTTTGCCCGGAAAACAAATTTTTCGGTAACGCCCGCCAGATCCGTCTTTTCCTGGTCCGAAAGGTTAGCGATATCATCGATTCGCCGAATATACTTGGTGCGTTTCGGTTTGGATTTCTTGGGACCAACCTCTTGGGAAACAACTGGAAGCTTGCTAATCAATTATCCGCCCTTATTTTGCTAAAACTCCCAATAAACGGGATCTGTCTGCGAGAACTCTCTCTTAGTTTGAAGCCTCCAACCATTGACTGTCAAGGAAAACCTAGCTTTTCAAGGCTTTCAATTTCACGTAAACCCTTAAAGCCAAACACTTTGAGAAAATTCGGAAAGACAGGTGATTGCTATGAAATGTTCAAACGTTTTGGGCTTCCTCGGCTCTAAACTTCAGATATTGGGTTGGTTCTGGCGGTTTTTCAGGTGACCTGCAACGCCAAAATGACTGGGCGCGCCAAAGAAAACTCCAAGGTCAATATCGATTGCAGCCGACGGTTTGCATACTCGTCCCCAAAACTGGACCTTGCCGACAACGGCTGAACGAGCCAGTAACGGCCTCTCCTTGAGCGTCCCAAAGGGAAAAGCCGCCAACTTCTAGTTGTTTTCGGCTGCATCGGTTTTTGGCGGATTCAGATGGCTTTGCAGGTACAAAGCCCGCTCGACGTTTCGATCTGTCGATTTTAGCTGGTTTCCGTTGAGAATTTGCAGGTGAGCTGGTTGCGTGTGAATAAACAACTTGTTGACCGTGAAAATGTCAACGTCACTGATCAGGCGTAGATTAATGCCCATCCGAACTTTTGACAGTAAATGCATGGTTTCCTCGCTGCTAATTTGCTGGGCACTCTGGAGTGTCCCAATCGCCCTGCACACCTGGTCTTGCAGGTCATTTTCGCTCTCAGAAATCAGGTAATCCCGAGCTTTTCGTTCGTATCCGATCAGAACCGGAACAACTTCAGCAACATCCTGAATCAGCTCCTCCTCGGATTTCCCGAGAGTAATCTGGTTGCTGATCTGGTAAAAATCTCCCATTGCCTGTGAGCCTTCCCCATACAATCCTCTAACGGCCAAATTGATTTTTTGCAGGCTGCGAAACACTTTGTCGATTTGCCGTGTGAATACCAACGCCGGAAGATGAAGCATCACACTCACACGAACACCCGTACCAACATTGGTAGGACAGGCAGTTAGGTACCCCAGTCGACTGTCAAAGGCATAACGAACTTTTTCCCCCAGCGCGTCATCAATTGCATCGATTTCCTTCCAGGCATTTTCAAGATCCAAACCACTTTTCATGACCTGGATTCTCAAATGGTCCTCTTCGTTGATCATTACGCTGAACATCTCTTTTCGGTCAATCGCGACCGCTCGTGCACCATCGCCGTCAGCATGCTCTCTACTGATTAACTGCCGTTCAACCAGAAACTGGCGATCGAGTTGTTCCAAGTCTGCAACATCGATGTAAAACGTTTCTGAAAGACCTGAATGATGCTCCAATTGTTCCCGCACTGTTGACTCGATATTGGCCTTATCGATATCCGTGCAACGCTTGATAAAGGGAAAGTCCCCTAGGTTCCTGGCCAACCGGATCCGGCTACTGATGACTATGTCTGACTCGGGTCCGTTTCCCCGTAGCCATTCCCCAAGATTGACCGCAAAATCTCCCAGATTCATTTTAATTCCTCGGAAGCCTGGTTGATTTGATCCCGAATTTTCGAGGCCATCTCGTAGTCCTCCCGTTCGATCGCGTCTGTCATTTCCCGGCGAAGCCGAATCACCTCTGTTTGCTGTGGAAGCAAATCGGTAGCTTCCAAAGGCCTTTTCCCTTTATGCTCGGTTTCCCCGTGGATGTTCACAATGAGCGGATTGAGTTCTTCGTAGAAAAATTCGTAGTCATAGGGACACCCAAGCCGTCCTGATTGACGAAATTCGTAAAAGGAGATCTCACAAACAGGGCACTTTTTCTGGTCCAGTCGATGCAACTCTTCTGCGGTTTGACCAATCTTCAAATGCTTCGTGAGTGCAGCTCCCAGATCCTCACTTTTTTCCTCAGTGGTTTCCGTCGGCTTCAGGTACACTTCAGCGCAATCAGCACAGTAATGCAATGCGGAAACATCGCCCTCCGTGAGTTCAGTAATATGAAACGTCGCCGGTTTCTCACATTTTTGACATTTCATATCTGCCGTTCACACTTCGCGGGGATCTTAAAGGGCAAGGGGCAAACGGTTGAACGGATGCCCCCGGTTTAGACTCACTGACGGTTTAGACTCACTGAGACAGGTAATTTCTGCGTGCACGGTTACCGAACCCGGTGTAGCGGCCCCGATGAGAAACTTCCTTGCCTCCGTGGTGGATTCTAGGTGACTGGACCCACGTGTCAAGATTAGCTCGTTTCCCCGAAATCCATTTGTTCTCTCAGACTTCGATTCGTTCGTGCAAATCACGGAAATCGAAACTCCTCCCCGTGCAAATCTCTCCAATTTCTTCGATAATTCAAATATGAGTCGTTGGGTTTTGCGTTGTTTCAACAGAATCCAAACCATCCCTTGTGCTGAGCTCAAGGCCATCACTCCGTCAGGATCACTCTCAATCGCAAACGTTGAAGGACAGAATGCCTCACCAACCTGATTTCCCCCAGTTCGAACAACTGGCCACCGAACACGCGCAGGTTCCCGTTTACCGGTGCATGATCAGCGATGGTTTGACACCGGTTTCGGCCTTCCGAAAAATCGATCGGGGACAAACCTGTTGCCTATTCGAAAGTGTCGTGGGTGGAGAAAAAGTCGGCCGATACAGTTTTATCGCGCTCAACCCTTTTGGCCAGCTTTCAGCTTCCGGTTCAAACGTCACCATTCAACGAAGCGGCCAATGGTTGGAAACAGAATGCACCAACCCATTTGACCGACTCCGCGAGGAACTGAAAGCTATCGAAGTTGCCCAACTGGAAGGCATGCCACCCTTTGTTGGCGGTGCCGTAGGCTACGCGGGTTACGACACGGTTAGGTATGTTGAAAAACTGCCAAACGCTCCCGAAGACGACCGTGATCTACCTGATCTTTCTTTTGCGTTTTACGATCAGATGATCGTGTTCGACAACGTTCAAAAAACCATGACCGTCATCGCATTAGCCAAAACTAATCGTGACAAAAGCGAAGCCCGACGCGCTTTTGAAAATGCAAAAATCGAAATCGACGAAATCGTCAATTGCCTGAAGAATCCTGACCCATTTGATGCGTGCGTCGATATTGATCTCAATGCCAATACTAACCTCCAACTGGATTCCAATTTCCAGGAAGAAGAATTCAAGGCAGCAGTCAATCAGTGCGTAGATTACATTAAAGCTGGCGACATTTTTCAGGTCGTTATCAGCCAACGTTTCAAAAAAGAAATTACCTGTGACCCGCTAGAGATTTACCGCACACTCAGGGTCATGAATCCAAGCCCTTTCATGTTCTTTCTACGAACCCCGGAAACGGTCCTGATTGGAAGTTCCCCTGAAACGATGTGCCGCGTCATCGACAACGAAGTTACTGTTCGCCCCTTGGCGGGAACGCGTTGGCGAGGGAAGACCGATGATGAAGACCGCGCTCTCGAAAACGAGCTCCTCTCCGACCCCAAAGAAAGAGCGGAACATGTCATGTTAGTTGACCTGGGACGCAACGACGTGGGGCGGGTCGCAAAGTTCGGTTCCATTAAGTTGCCAGATGTAATGGTCGTGGAAAAGTATAGCCATGTCATGCACATCTCTTCTACGGTAACTGGTGAATTGCGCGAGGATCTCGATGCCTTTGACGCACTCATGGCGAGCCTTCCGGCCGGAACCGTTTCCGGTGCCCCCAAGGTCCGTGCTATGGAAATCATTGATGAAATCGAACCCCATCGCCGCGGACCCTATGCAGGGGCAGTTGGTTACATTGACTTTAATGGCAATATGGACACCTGCATCACCTTAAGAACAATGGTCATCAAAAACGACATCGCCTACGTTCAGGCCGGTGCCGGGATTGTCGCCGAAAGTATCCCGGAAAACGAATACCGGGAAACGATCAACAAGGCAACGGCGTTATTGCGAGCGATCGAAATTTCGGAACAACGTGCTGAAACTTCGGAAAACTAGAGCAATCGGAAACCTCTTTCGAGGCCATGGCAGTGTGGACCTCAGCGTGTTTTCTAGATTGACTCGTTGATGACTGGATTGGTCAGCAGCCCGATTTTTTCGATTTCAATAGTGACCGAATCGCCCGCTTGCAAGAAAACCGGGGGTTTCCTTGCTAACCCAACACCATGGGGCGTTCCCGTCAAAATTACCGTACCGGGCATGAGTGTGGTGCTCCCACTCAAAAATTCAATCAGTGCCGGAACATCAAAAATCATGTCCTCGGTATTCCAATCTTGCATGGTTTCATTATTCAGTATCGTCTTGATTTTCAAGTCGTTGGGATTTTGGATTTCATCCGTCGTCACCAGGCAGGGACCCAGGGGACAGAAAGTATCGAATGTCTTGCCTTTACACCACTGTGAACCTCCTTTGGTGATCTGCCAATCACGGGCACTGACATCGTGACCGCAGGTGTATCCCAAAACAAAATCAAGCGCATTTTCACGCGATACATTCTTGCATTGTTTGCCAATCACTACGGCGAGCTCACACTCGTAATCCACCTCTTCGCTTTTCAAGTATTTCGGTATTTCGATGGGATCATCAGGGTTTTGTACAGCGGTCGGTGACTTCATGAAAAGAATCGGGTGCTCCGGTTTGGGCAAGCCCCCTTCTTCTGCATGATACAGGTAATTCAACCCGATGCAGTAAATAGTGGGAGGCATCACTGGCGCCAGTAGTTTTTTGACATCCGCCACTTGATCCGTCACTGAATAGTCGCCAAAAATACACCCCTGAATCTCAAAGGTTCCCTGCTGAGTCAGGCTTCCATATTGGGTTTCATCCTTGAAATCCTGGTAACGAACAATTTTCATGGTTTACCTCGCTTGCGTTCTTGTTGAATTGAACATCGTTCCAATGTAGGGTCACGATCTCATTGCTCCTAGCCTTGGTAGATCACAAATCGCAATTTCCCACCAACGAATCACTCGAGAAAATATTCACCAAAAACTGATTCCTGCACCACCTGGCAGTTTGGCAGGCTCTTTAAGAACAGTTTTCCATAGAAACGCGTCTGAATACGAGGGTCCAGCACAACCACTATCCCTTGATCATCCTGAGTGCGAATCAACCTGCCAAATCCCTGTCGAAATTTCACGATCGCTTCAGGTAACGAATAGTCGTTAAAAGAATTTCCTCCATTGCTTTCAATATGTTCCATTCGTGTTTCCACGAGTGGATGGTCCGGAACTGCAAACGGCAATTTCGTGATGATCACGTTCTGCAAAGCATCGCCAGGCACATCGACGCCTTGCCAAAAACTATCCGTTCCAAACAACACTCCTCGAGGATTCGATTTGAAGTTTTCAATCATGGTGCCGCGCGGAGTTCCATCGGCCTGAGAATAAAATGCATAGTCGTTTTCCACCAGCCATGAGCCCAATCGCTGACCGATGCGACGCATCAGGTCATAATTGGTAAATAAAACAAAGGCATGTCCATCAGTCCGTTCAACGTATTTCTGGATTGCTGGCACACAAGCATCTTCAAATTCTTCCTTGCATTGAACCGGATCCGGCATCTCGGGGACGCAAATGACTTTTGCCTGGCGCGGATAATCAAACGGTGAATCCAGCTGGAGCGTATTGGACGAGGTCAATCCAATACGCGATTTGTAGTAGTCAAAATTACCTTCGGTATTCAATGACAACGTGGCACTAGTGAGCACGACTGTCTTGGTGGGCTCAAACAATAGTTGCCTGAGCGACGGCCCGACGTCGACCGGCGCCGCTACCAGCGATATCTTGGGGGCTGTCCTCCGCCACGTCGTTTCGACCCAGTAAACAGACCCTTCGATCGACTGATCAACCCATTGCCGAAGACCGTCCGATAACACAGCCAGTCGATCTTGAGCTGAGATCAAATCCTGTCTCTCTTCTTCATTCTCGATACGATTCGCAGCCATCCTGATCCTGTTCGCCAGCTTGGACAACGCTGAACTCAAGTGGTTCGCTACAATGTTCTGGCTCCGCACACGGGCAATCGTCGTCGAATTTTTTTCCCGCTTTTTATGCTGGGAAATCCAGTTCAACAGGTTCCCAAAAAATTCATCGGCCAGGCGATAACATTCAATCACCTGTTTTTGAGCGTCAGGCAATTGATGATGAACCAGGAGACCCTTATTAGTCTGATCGTTGAAAAGTTTTTTGAGTTGGTAATCGACCTGTCCTGACCTGACCGAGAGTCCTAGATGATCACCGGCAACCGCTTCGACCGTGTGAGCCTCGTCTAGGATGACAGTGTCATAGTCGGGCAACAATTTGACGCCCGATTGACGAAGTGCAAGGTCTGTAAAAAAGAGCGCGTGATTGACCACGAGTATCTGGGCATTTTGCATTCGCCTGCGGGATTGATAGTAAAAGCACTCCTTGAACCGCCGGCAGGTTTTTCCCATACAGTTGCTACCATCACTCGCAACCTCGTCCCAAACCGAAGCAATTGGCTTCGTCTCAAAATCCGCCAAAGACCCATCCTGGGTCTGACTCGCCCATTGTCTGATTTTGCCGAGTTGGTCCGTTTCTTCCAATTTGGAAAACAATGAGCTTGATTTTGTCCAGGCTGATTCCGCGCGACGCAAGCTGACATAGTTCCGACGTCCTTTGACGAGAATGGCTGTGAACTCCAGGGGAATGATGCTATTGAGAAAAGGAATATCCTTGTCAATCAACTGCTCCTGAAGAGCGATCGTATGCGTTGAAACAATAATCGGTTTGGGTTTAGTTTGTTGGTTCCCTGAGGGTTCCCCGGATTTCCTTTGAGCTGTATGCAAAATCGCGGGAACCAGATACGCAAAGCTTTTTCCAACCCCTGTACCGGCCTCGGCAATCAGGTGCCTTTCCGATCCAATTGCTTTTTCAATAGAATTTGACATCGCCAGTTGCTGGGGACGATATTCATAGTTTTTCAGCCTGCGCGCAACCAGCTGATCCGGCCCCAAAATATCGTGCGAATTTAGCCTGTCTTCTTGCAAAGATCTATCGCGATAGCGCGACCTGGAAAACTAGTGAATTGAGTCATATCGAATTGATGGTAAAATGGTGACCAGCATCGCGGCCCATCCTCCAAATTGATTTTGGACCCATCTCATCCAAATTCATAGCCGTAGAGAATAACCCACTCGCAAGAATCACTGAAAAGGCAACCCAGGAATGCCAATCGAATTCCATTGCTCAGAGTGCTATGCCCAAGTCATTACACCCGATGATACCGCAGGGAAACAGGGCCGTTGTCCGAATTGCTCGGCTGTACTTCGAATTCCTGAACGCAATCCAAGTGCCGTCAAAATCGTAACGCCGACTTCCCCCGCCCAACCTGTAGCCACTCCCGCTTCTAGCCAACCTCTTGCTGATCCCTTCAAGCCTACTGGTCAAAAAACTATTGAACAACAGGAGATTATCAACAAACAATTTGGATTCGACCAATGGGAAGAAAAACGGGAAGAGGAAACCTGGGGAGAAGATACGGATCTCTCTTATAAAATGCGAAAAATGGTCATTCAGGAACGATTGAAAAATTCGATCGTGGGACCTGCTCAGTGTCTGGTGGTCACAGCCGCAGTCAACCTGATCATTGTGACACTGGCCATCTTGGGACTGACTGGCTATGTCATTTACAACGCGTTGCAGTCGCTGGAATCAAATACGATCTTGGTTACCATCTCAGGCATCATTATTGCTATCGTGCTCATGTCATCGACGATGATCATGATTGGAGCGAACCACATGCGCAAAACACGAAGCTATTCAGTGGCTTACATGGGCGCAGTCATTGCCCTTCTGCCGCTCAATCTGCTCTTTTTTCTCTCGATTCCTTTTGGCGTCTGGGCGATCTTGATCCTCAACGACACTGCCATCGCTGAGGGTTTCAAACGACGCTAAAAATCAATCCTTTTGATCGAGGGCGTTAGCCACCACAAAATCTGGAATTCCAATATCGAGCACCCTGATTTTACCAAGAAAACGGGCAGCCTCCGGATTTTTGAACCCCTGTTTCTTACTGACAAACGTTGCCGTGATCTGAGCTTGAACGGTTGCATCCAGCGATTCTCCAGAATCCCCATCAAGGCCACTGGGGATATCCACTGCGAAAACTTTTGCCGGAGAGTCATTGATGGCATTGATGACCGATAAACGTGGCTCCCTAATTTTTCCTTGAGTCCCAGTCCCCAAAATGGCATCGACGATCCAATCTACCTTGGGAGACACAACCCTCGACAAGAGTTGCTGCAATTCAGGTTTATCAATCGAAGAGAGCCAACCAACCTGATCGGGTGCGATTTGCCTTAAACATTCAAAATTCGCCTTGGCGTCGCCACCCAGCTTTTCAGGATCACCAATTAGGATCGCAGTTGCATCATAGTTTCGAACCAGTAAATGCCGGGCAATGGCAAAACCATCTCCTCCGTTGTTACCGGTACCACAAACCACGACAACCGGGCCAGCGATCCCTGATTTCTCCAGCAAATCCACGCACCCTCGGGCAGCATTTTCCATGAGAACGGCCCCGGCGATACCGAGAACATTGATCGCGTACTGGTCTACTCTTCTGGCTGCGCAAATCGACAAGTATTGGGATCCAGCAGAATTATCCATGGTCGCTCCAGAAAAAAACTCTATAATGGTTCATCGGCTTACTGGCTGGCCAGGAGCAGGAAACAGGAGTAGGAAACAGGAGTAGGAAATGCCCATTTTCGAATATGTCTGTACTGATTGTAGCAACGAATTCGAACTGCTTGTACGCGGCGAAGAAAGCACCTCTTGTCCAAACTGTGATAGCTCAAAGCTTGAAAAACAATTCAGCGTGACATCAGCACCTCAATCCTCCAACAATTCGCTTCCGATTGCATCTCCCCAGAATTGTTCGGCACCCCGCTGTTGTCGTGGCGGATACCAATCTTAGTGGCGACACTCCGACGGTTTCCAATGGATTCACGAATCTTGCAGGTATAATGTGACTCGCACACCTTTATTCCTGATTTGGGCAATCAATTTAGATTGCTCAGTTCGTGAAGCGTTCAACACCGAAGAACAAGACCTGCTTTACCTGGAACGAATCCTTCGGCCTCTTCGCAGTTTGGCAATGGCGACGCGTGAACACCGCACGATTGATGATCTTTGCATTCTGCAAGAATCTACCGATAGTTTCCAAGAGATTGACCAGGTCAAAGGTTTCCTCGCTTCCGAAATTCTTGACTCGTTCGGCGGTGAACCGTTTTTAGACCAAAATTGCAGAGGGTGTGCTGCAAACCTTTACGGGCCCATCAACGGCAACCAACCTTGCCAAGCCACCTTCAAAAGGCAATTCGCAGGTTGTTACGGTTATTGCCAAAGTGCCTACGAAAACCTGGATTTGTTTGCAGAATGGGATTTACTGTTAAAATCCACAGCGGGAATCAAACAATTTGGGCCAGATTTTCGCCTACATCACTTGTGGCAAACCGAAGAGCTCGGAAGTCAAGGACAACTCAATACGGCTCAGAAAAACCATTTCCTCCAGTTGCTCCGGTGGACTGAAAAACAAGGTCTGCAAAACACCGACATTTCTAGTTTTGCTACAGCGATTGAAACCGCAATACAATGCAATCTTGAAATCTTGGTGCAACTGATCCCAGCCGGAATCAACGACGGAATTAAATGGATGCTGCCACAACATTGTTTTAATTGCATTGCCTCCTTAACCCATTGGACAGGCCAGTGCCCGCATTGCGGCTCCTGTGCAACTCCCAATCCACCTCGCAAACGAAATTTGCGGGGTGACCGCCCCTATTTCCCGATTCAAAACTTTCTGGGGGCGAAAAAGGCCAGTGAAATCGCGAGACAGTATTTTGTTAACTAAAGCGAATCTCAATACAACTTCAGAGATTGTGCTTCTGCACGACTCTGACCAATTACTTCAAGAACCCTTCAAATCCGGGACGGCTCTCACTTCAAACCGATCTTTTCCGAAATTCGTCCGAAACGACGTTTCACGGCATCGTTGATCATCTGAAATTCGTCTTCAGGCTGGGAGGTTTGATTAATTTGACCTTGCTCCAGTAGTTCTTGTTGACGATTCAAATCTCGAACGACTAGGTTCAATTCGTCGAATACCGCGGCAATGAACTCACTTTTTTCTCGCAAGCCGACTGCCGACTGATGCAGTCGATTGACATCAGCATTGCCAGTGCTCCGAGTGCCCGTTTCCCCCGACCTCTTCTCACCAATGGCGAAGTGGTTCTGAGTCGTCGCTTCACCGCTTTCATGATTTCCATCTAATTCCTGAAAACCGGTCAGTTCCAGATTGCTTCCTTTCAGCTCAGTCGACAACTGGTTTAACGACAAGGGCATTCCCCTTTCCGAACGCAGGATCATATCCAACCTCTGCTCATTTTGCGATCGTGACTGATCCATTCGAATCGTATCAAATTGCTGTTTTTCATCGCGGTATTCCTGAATCCGTTGCTCCAAGGCAATCTCACGGGCGGCAATTTCATTAGCTTTGCTGATTAAGGCCTCATTCAGCTCTCGGATTTGCCGGTAAGTGATATCCGGAATTTCAATTTGTTCCGGATCTTGGGAATCATTACCAAAGGCATCCAATTTTTCAAATTGGGTCCAGGCAAAGGGTTCTGGGCTTTCAGATTCAGCAGGCATGGAACAAGTCGAAACGGGTTCGGAAACAAGGAATCAACAAATGCGATCATTCAACAGGTTGGCGACTGACAATAATTGACCGTCTTCTTTTCATCGGGACAATTGAAAGAATTCGCAATTTTTTTCGATTTAACCGTTACATTTTTACTTTTTTGGTTTCATTGAGTCGCATCAGAAACCAACTCGTTGAAAATCTGCTGCTTGACAGCCGATTTGTTTGCCGACATGCTGACTTGATGTGCCTGTGAAACGTCGCGTTGCAGGCTGGTCGCCATATTCCAAATCTAAAATCATCCATGAGAATTGAACCGCTGGGCGACAAGCTCATCGTTAGCCGTCTGAATTCAGAAGAAACCACCTCTGGGGGAATCGTATTACCAGATTCTGCACAAGATCGCCCCAACCAAGGCCGAGTCCTGTCGGTGGGACCTGGTAACTTAAACCAAGATGGCGGTCGCAGCCCACTACAAGTTTCTGACGGAGATCGTGTTATTTTTGCTGGCTACGCAGGTACCGAGGTTATTTTTGATGACCAGGAATATCTAATTTTATCTGAAGCTGACATTCTAGCTGTGATTGAATGACCAACGCTCGGTTATGACAAGGCACTAAGCCTGTTGAATCTTTCACCTGGGAATGTCGAAAAAACAAACAGAACACCGGCATGTGTTGCTGTAAAATGTTAGTTACTGTTGGCATCAAAATTGCATTTGATTTTATTTTTAATCAACCACTGTAATCAGGGTAAAAGTTATGCGACCAAAACTCGCTCTGTTATTGATTTTGTTTTTTCTGTCAAATTCGATCGATGCCCAACAACTGGCTCAAAGCGACCTCACGCGTGTTGGGCTGGTCCAAAAAGCGCGAGTTTTCTTAGCGACTCAGCAAAGTGCTGAAGGTTCGTTTTCTGGCCAAACGGGTCCGGCGATTACAGCTATTATCACAACGGGTTTGATCAACAACGGGATTCCAACGACCGATCCAGTGGTGGCCAAAGGCCTAAAATACCTCGAGACATTCGTCCAAAATTCAGGTGGCATTCATCAAGCAGAAACTTTTTACAAAAACTATGAAACCGGCCTTTCGTTGATTTGCTTTGCTTCGGCAAACGAAAAAAACAAATACGACAACATTATTAAGAATGCCGATGGTTTTCTGAAAGGTCTTCAGACCAAGGAAGGTTCAGCCGATCCATCCGATGTAGAATACGGAGGCATTGGTTATGGGAAACACCAACGACCCGATTTGTCAAACACTTCCACGCTAGTCGACGCGTTGAAAGCTGCTGGAAACGGTGCAGACAGTGAAGCCATGCAGCGAGCATTGGCATTCATCTCGCGTTGTCAGAACCTGGAATCCGAACACAACACCACCAAGTTCGCTGGCAAACTCAATGATGGCGGCCTGTATTACACCCCGGCGGCCGGCGGTAAAAGTCAGGCAGGGAATGCTGAAAACGGGGGCCTGAAAAGTTATGGATCGATGACCTATGCTGGCTTGAAAAGCATGATCTTTGCAGGTGTCAAAAAGGACGATCCCCGTGTCCGCGGCGCCATTAGCTGGA
>JAZABE010000645.1:0-4961 GCA_036137535.1 Planctomycetota bacterium
TCCCCCTCAATTGGTGAACCTGCCCAACCGTGACTATTGGCTGGCCCCAGAGCGAAGGAAGGAAACGATCCACGAGATGAACGGGGGACTGCTGGGGTTTGCGATTGCGACCCAGATATTTCTGGTAGCACTCAACCATCTCACCACGCTTCACAACCTGGGGACCCCGGCAATGCACTGGTTTTGGCCGGTTTTCATTGGTTACGGGTGCTACGTCATCGGCTGGTCGGTCTGGTTGTGCCTGAAATTCAAACTGCCGGCCCATGCAAAAGAGCGTCCAGAAAACCGGGCGGGTGATGCGGGACAGGATCGCCCGCTCTAGCGGACTGCCACCGACGAAATCAACAGCGAGAGCTAAGGGGCAACCCACGTGTCACAGTTTGTAGCCAATTGTATTGATTGCGTATCAATATCATCACGCGGAAGCCCATTGTCCTCCCGTGCATTATTATTGAACGGGTGCTCCCGATCTGTTTCTGACATATTACGTGGATGACATCGACAACTAAAATATTGCTGGTAGAGGACGACCGCGAACTCGCGAGGATGGTCGTCGATTTCTTAACTCCCTATGGATACGAGGTCTTCACCGTAAGCAACGGCGAGATCGCAATTGACCGAATCGTTCAGGATAACCCTGCTGCGGTGGTCTTGGACGTTAACTTGCCCGGCAAAGATGGGTTTGATGTGTGCCGGGCTGTGCGGACGCAGTACCGGGGAGCGATCATCTTCCTGACGGCGCGAGGGGATGATATCGACGAAGTGATTGGCCTGGAAATGGGTGCCGATGATTTCATAGCCAAGCCCGTCCGACCGCAGGTTTTGTTGGCCAGGCTACGAACACACATTCGACGGGCCCGACCCGAAGGTGACTCACAATCGCCTTCTCGAATCGATTTTAAAAACTTGATCATCGATTTCTCGGCGAGGCAGTGCATTTTGAACGGGCAGGAGTTAGAGTTGACGACCGCCGAGTTCGATTTGATGTGGTTGCTGGCTAAAAACGCCGGGAAAGTCCTCAGCCGCGGTGATCTTTATTTTGAACTCAACGGGTTCAGGTATGATGGATTGGATCGGTCGATTGATCTGCGAATTTCTCGTCTTCGAAGGAAGCTGGGCGACGACTCCATGAATCCAAAAATTGTGAAATCGGTTCGTGGCGTTGGTTACCTGCTCGCCGTGACACGATAGTTTTCGCAGAGATCCGATGGTCTGAAAGCAACCTTGGCAAACGGTTTCTGGTAGAACTTCTGAAATGACGTACCAATTTCTCAAATTTTATTTGGGTGTACTCGCGATATTGGCTGTCGCCTGGTTAGTTCAAGCGTTTAACGCCCAGCAAATCCAAGACGAAAACTTCAAGGTTGTCCAAGATACGTTTAAAGGCCAAGTCCGGCTGGTGAATTACCTGGTCAGCAAGACCGAAGCTTCCGGGCGACGGGAACTGGTCGAACAGCGGCTTTCGTTACAAAAAGAAGGACGTGGAGGCCTTTTTAAATTCAAAATGAGGTACGTCCCTCCCGATGAGCCGAGGGTCTTGGAAGCTAAAGCAGAACTGAAGCAAGAATTGAATTTTTACGAAGTAAAAGACGGGCCGCCGGAATGGCGTGGCCTGCATGTCATTTCGGAGCTCTCTACCAAAGACGGGTATGTGGATTTTGGGCCTCTCCCCGAGCTGCAGTCACCCAGTTTTTCGGCTCAAGCTTTTGGACTGTCCATCGTGCTTTTTTTGTCGGCGATCGCGATTGCCTTGTTGCTGAGACCTCTGGTTAACCAGCTAAGCTTGGTGGAAAAAACCGCCATGGCGATTGCGGATGGCAACCTGAGCGCTCGGATAAATGAAAAGAAAGCGGGGTCAGCAAGGGAAATGGCCCAGGCGTTCAACTTTATGGCAGAAAAAACAGACAAATTGCTGGCATCTCATCGACAGCTCTTGCAATGTGTTTCGCATGAACTCCGAACTCCGATTTCCAAGCTTCGATTTGGAATCGACTTAATCCGTGACGCTGAGAACGACCGTGACATTGGGGTTCGCGTCAACAACATGGAAGCGGCGACAGACGAACTGGAAAAACTGATTAATGAACTGCTGAGCTATGTAAAACTGGATAGCGTTGGCGCTGATTTGCATTTGGAAGATTGTAACCTGAAAGAAATTTCAGAGCGGCAGTTTGAAGTCTACCAGTCAATGTTTCCGAACATAGAATTCTCGTTTTCAGATGCGGCCGCGGACCGGGAGACAGTCTGGCACGCCGACCGGATCATGCTTGAACGAGTGATCGCCAACCTCATCGGCAATGCTGGACGATTCGCACGGTCAAAAGTGAAGGTCACGAGC
Source organism: Planctomycetota bacterium (assembly GCA_036137535.1). Taxonomy (GTDB): domain Bacteria; phylum Planctomycetota; class Planctomycetia; order Pirellulales; family Pirellulaceae; genus JABAAE01. The sequence continues at coordinate 2,339 of JAZABE010000645.1, forward strand.
TGTTTGCTGGAGGGGATTCCCGGTCTTGTCGTGGAAGATGATGGCTGTGGCATTCCTGAAATTGACCGGGAAAAGGTGTTTGAACCCTTCTGTGGCATCCACGAGGAGCGTTCCGACACAGGATTAGGTTTGACAATCGTCAGAAAAATCGTTGAAAACCACGATTCGGTTGTCGGGATTCAAGAAAGCAAGTTTGGCGGCTGCAGTGTCTTCATCCAGTGGCATCAAAAAAGTAAAATTCAAAGCATGGGCTCTTAGGCGAAGCTCCGGGGAAGGGCTCATTTCAACCGTAAGGTTGCCAAACATGCCCCCGGACACTGGATACAAGCCACTAAACCGAAATGATATCTTGACATCACGCTGGAGCGATCAAGGGTTCTTTTTTAACCATCTATTGAGTTTGTCATGCTGGAATTTTCTTGTCCCCAATGCTCCCAGACCATCAGGGCTTCCGAAGATCAGGCGGGGCAAGTGATTCTCTGCCCCAAATGTGGCCAACAGGCCAAGGTTCCAGGTCAAGGCGAACCCAAATCCAAGACCGCGGAATCGGCGTGGTCTGTTTTTGAGGAAGACGAACAATTTATCGAAGAGTCGGTGACCACAAAGCCGGAGACCAAGTACAAGGTTCCCGAGGATGACCGCGAGCCGCTGGTTAACACCGATAACGAGGCGGTCCAACAGGAAGATCTGGAGGAAAAGCAGGCGGCTGCCGAAGCTCAAGGCTGGGCGAAATCAATTGAATCGGGGGCGGGACCGCCCTCTGCCTCGGGGTTGACGATTGAAGAGAAAATGGCAGAGGAGGCAAGGCTCAAAGAGCTGACCGATAAATTGCCTCCGGGCTCACTGCCCGGTCAAAAGGCTTGGTCACGGGATCGGTCGGACACGCCAGAACCGATTCCACTCGATACGCTTTCACAGGGTGACCTCCGGGCTTGGTGTCGCGTTTGTGAAAGCGTGTCATTGGTGCGACGAGAAAAAGCGGGCACTCAAATCACCTGTCCCGACTGTGGCTCGGTCGTTCCGGTTCCCACGGTCGCTGAATCCACGGCGGCAGAAAAACAAAAATCACAGCACTGGAAAACCAGTTTGCCAAACAAAGAGATGCCACAGCCAGAACAGCCACGGAGTGGGGAAGATTTTTTTGGTGTCGCGGGTGACGGTGGCGAAGATTATGGGCTGGCTCCTCCCGCAGAGAATCTGCTGGCCCCTCTTCCGGTGGTTTCGGCCAAACAGGATGGGTTTGAAGGCGAGAACGGTTCCCCGGGCAGCGATGAGCCCGCAGCCCAGTCCCTGCCCCCGACGGACCCAAAGCAGACATCCGAGTTGTTTGAAGAGATGCAGGCGGCAAAGGACGAACAGTTTGAATTGCTGCCGTTTTCGAGGCATGTGTTGAGTATTTTGAGTGATCCCGGGTTTGTCATTCGAGTGATGATCTCGGCGGGGATCATGTTGTTGGGTTTCTCCATCTTCTATGTTGCCCAGGGGTTTGCCAACTCGGAGGTCAAAGCCCTTACCTGGGTCGGAAAATTTATCCAGCTGGGGGCTTTCCCGTTTATTCCGATCGGATTTTTGGCGATTTGCTGGATAGGTCAGCTGACATTGAATGCAACTATCGTGGGGGCAAAAAAACTGCCGGATCTTGGAAGTGTTTCACTGATTCAATTTGTCTCCAACACCCTGTTCGTCGCTATCGGGTTTGCCCTGGCTGCGGCACCGGGCGTTTTGCTGGGCTGGCTCGCTTGGACCTTGTTTAAGGAATGGCCGGGGTTCTGGTTTGCGCCTGCACTGGGCACGTTTACCGCAATGGTGTTTGCGCCGATCCTAATCCTTTCGGCGATGTACAACCGCTTGCCCTACCAGATTTATTCCAAAGAAATAATGGATTCACTCAAGCCAAAATACGAATGGTGGATTGAGTTTTATTGCTTTGCATTTTTCATGGCGATTCTGACCGGTTCGTTCTGGCTGTTGGGCCTTTTCCAATCTTGGCTAGTCACGGCTTTCATGTTTGTGGTCATTAACCTGTGCTGTGGGGTTTATTTCCGGATGCTTGGCAGGTTAATGGGGTGTATTGTCAATCGAGTGGAAAGCTGGATGAAAGGCGACGGGGCAGGTTAGCAGGACAAACCGCAGAGAAACGATTGAGACACGAAGCTCACCGGCTGCACTGGCGATCACTGAAAGGATTAGGATCGGCGAAACCCTGTTGGCGATTTCGTGGCAAGCCCTAGAGCAGGAAGCCTTCCTGTTTGAGTAAATCGAAAACCTGGTTGGTGGATTCCAGGACCGATTGTGAACCGGTGTCGATCTTCATCCTGGCTTGAACCGGTGGCTCGTAGGTGATTTCGGGGGATTCCTTGTCCACCGTTCTTTGTTCAAGAGTGGAGGCATCCGGGTCGAGGTGAATGACGAAAAAACTGTCGGCATCCATCGAGGACGCCGCTTTTTGGCGGACCGTTTCGCTGGGGGCAACGATGGAAATCAGGCAAATGAGGCCGGACTGATTGATGATTTTGGCGATTTCCGTAGCTCGGCGAAGATTTTCGCCGCGACCTTCAAAGGAAAAGTCGAGATCCTTGCTGATTCCTCGGCGAAGCTCGGGCCCGTCGAGGGTCATAGCGCT
>JAZABE010000646.1:0-2556 GCA_036137535.1 Planctomycetota bacterium
CAGAACAATTTGTTGCGAATCGGTATTATCGGGTTGGATACGTCACACGCACCAGCCTTCACCAAGATTCTTAATGACCCGAGAGCTGACGCCGATGTCTCTGGATGTCGCGTCGTTGCTGCCTACCCTCATGGGAGCAAACATATTCCTTCCAGTACCAACCGAATTCCAAAATACACCGAACAGCTCAAGGGAATGGGGGTTGAGATTGTTGGATCCATTGCGGAATTATTGGACAAAGTCGAGTGTGTTTTACTGGAGACGAATGATTGCAATCCCCACTTGGAGCAGGCAAAAAAGGTGATCGATTCAGGCAAAACGTTGTTTGTCGATAAACCAATTGCCGGATCTCTTAACGATGCGATTGCGATTTACAAATATGCTGAGGAAAAGGGTGTTGCGATTTTCTCATCGTCGTCACTTCGTTACCTGGAGATGGCCCAGCAAGTTCGCCATGGGAAACAGGGGAAGGTCATGGGGGTAAGCGCTTATAGTCCCTGTGCATTGGAAAAGAGCCATCCAGATCTTTTTTGGTATGGGATTCATGGCGTTGAAATTCTTTACACCGTAATGGGAACCGGTTGCAAAACCGTGACACGTTCATCGACTAAGGATTTTGAACTGGTGACCGGTGTTTGGTCAGATGGACGTATTGCGACCTTTCGCGGAATTCGATCTGGAAAATCAGGGTATGGTGGTACGGCATTTTGCGAAAAAGGGATTGTGGATCTTGGCACGTATGGCGGCTATCGACCTCTGTTAGTGGAAATCGTTAAATTTTTCAAAACTGGAAAATCCCCAGTTGATGCTGCAGAAACGATTGAACTGTATGCCTTTATGGCAGCCGCAGATGTTTCCAAGGCCAATGGCGGAAAACCGGTTGAGCTGCAATCCCTGCTCAAGTAAACATCCGGGCAGCAGCAGGCTTAACGGGTTGTCGACGATTGATTTTTTAGCCCTCAACGAGGGTGATCCCTAGTCAAGTAATCTCTCAATGGCTTTCAGGATCACTTTTTCGGAACCCGGGCCAACGCGAGATGCTCTGGAACTGGATTCATAACCTCCCTGGGAATAGCTGATCGCGGTTCCGATGTAGCCCATCCCGTATTCGCCATAAGCAGCCATCAAGACGAACGATCCCGGATCCATTTTCTGTGCCGCAAGCTGGTATTCCACGAACAATTCCCCCGGGACCAATAGCGTTTTGGAGCGATTGATTTTCAAGCAGGAAATAGGCACGCCGTCGTGGGAATTGGTCCTTCGAATCCAGCTTAAATGTTTGGCTGCAGATAGCTTGTTGGCTAATGTTTCCTTCTTGTTTTCGAGAACGATTAGTTGTTTGGCTTCGGTTAAACTCTTGCCCAATGGCATTTGAATCCGGGTGGTGGTCCATTGCAAGGTTTCGGGTTGAATTGGGGTTTTTTGAGTGGTTTCAAAGGCGAGTTTCATACCGTTTTCGACTCGTTTCGCGAGTATGTCGCGGTTCTTCACTGAGCCATCGTTCCATTTGCCAGCGCCGATATTGCCCCCGGCTCCGTTGAAATGGATGTGAGGAATCGAAGTTTGGGTTTGCCGTGCATTTCTTGCCATTCCTGGGAAATCCGGATTTGCCTTTCCAGTTCGGTAATAGCTTTGTGGGTGCGTCGCATAAAAAGTTAAAACGGCAATGCATTTTTTCCGGTTCCAGAAACTAACTGACTTTAAAAATGGATCAACCGTTCCGATCGGCATCGCTCGCACTTTTGGGTCTTTAGTTGCAGTGAACCGGGTCACTGCGACTTTGCCATCTTCACCGAGGATTCTGCGATTGGAGGCTACTTTATCGACCTTTCCTTGTCCCAGTCCCAAGTGGGTCACCAAGGAAGAGTTTTTGATCGCCTGGCGGATTGCATTCGAGGCATTCTTGATGACGGTTCGGCAAAATGGAATGTCGTATTTTTTACCGGGTTCACCATGTTTTGCCAAATGATTTTCCGATGAAAAATCACAACGGGGAGCGTCATGCTGGTGAATCGTATGGATAGCTACCCGTTCGGGGATTGTACCAGCTGCCTCCGCAAATGCCTGTTTAAATTCGGTTTGGGCACTGTTGGCAATTCCAAGCCAATCCACACTGCAGAGGATAATCGGTTTTTGGTGAGAGAGGATGATGATACCTCGGCAGGAAAGTGGATCCTGGATTCCGATTGTTGTGTCATAGGCAAGGGGACTGCCGATGGGGGGTGAGGCATCCACGTTAAAGGTTGCCACCCGGATTTTTTCTTGGCTAAAGCCACTAGAAGCCAAACCGATTGAGAATATGAAAACGGCAAAAAAACAACTGCTTTTCATCAGGGAAGCCTTCTTTTCGTGGAGACTAATTTGCGTTCATTAGGAATTCCAGAAGGTCGGCCATCTGGTCGACCGTTATTTCTTTTTCGAGTCCACTCGGCATGAGCGACAACCGGCTGTTCTTGATGGCTTCGATCTCGGAGCGAGCGAGGTTGGTGACTTTGTTTTTTTCCTGTTTGAGACTGATCCCATTGTCGGACTCATTGTCAATCATTCCTGTAAGGG
>JAZABE010000647.1:0-7303 GCA_036137535.1 Planctomycetota bacterium
CCGGTTGCCTAAGGCGTCTTCTCCATAAAAAGTGGATTCGCTGATGAAGTAGGGAGTGGTGCGGACAATTCCCGTTTGAACTGGTAAAGAGACCTCATTCCTGATGCCGGCAATCACTCCGTCGCGAGGGACTTCCCAAGCAAGAGGGTCAAACCTAGCAGCATCGCTTGGGTCAATTGGTGCGTCTGCGACATCGAGATCATGGTAACCAACGTGAGTATGCATTGACCAGGTTAGTCGGTTATTCAACAAAGAACGACCCAGCAGAAAATAATTAAAAGATGGAAGCTGGCTGGTTTGTGTGAAAAAATCGCTGGTGCGATAGCTGGCAGAGAGATTCAATGATTGATCGCCCAGTAGTTTTTTGATTTGCAAGCGATTGACGTGATCCTTGCGTTGATCCCATTCGCGTTCCCGGTATTGTTCGAGGAAGTTTCGGTCCGAAACGATCCCTGTTTCACCGATCCACTCCAGCCCATTTGCAAATCGGGTTCGATGTTGCCAAAAAACCCTTCCACGAAAGTTTTCTTCCGGGACAAGCGTTCTCCGGCCTCGCCCTACATTATCCACTCCCTCGTCAAAGATGCCCCAAGCTTCGAAGAGACCTTTGTTCAAATTCTTAAAACCGTAGGGGTCTTTCAGGTCATAATCCCCCTCAGTTCCCAAGCCGAGGCCCCGGTCCGAGAGGTAATCCAGGTTGAGATTCCAGTTGGTATTGTCTGGAGGACGGCGGACCCCAAAAAGCTGGTAGGCATTCCATTTGCTATAGGTTTGCATGCCAAAAACGTTATCATTTTTGATCGTCAAACCAGAAATGTAATAGGAGCTTTGATCCGAGTTGCCATTGAGTGCCGGCCAGAAGAGCACAGGGGCCCCTAGGACATAAAGAAAGTTGTTTCGACTGGTCCCGTCGTAAGTCCACGCTGTTTTGGGTTGTCCGGTTTGGGAATCGTATTCAATTTGCCCCAACTCGTTGAAATCGAGTCGAGGACGCCGATTCAAATCCAAAACTTCGGATTGCAACCAGTAGCGGGGCACGCCGATACGGCTGGAGGTAATGGCGCTGCCATAGGCCCTCGCATTGTTTTCATCGATCTGTTCCAGCACGTTGGCCTTGAGCCGTAGCATCCCTTCGTAGCCAGGGATTTTGGAGTACATTTCGGCTTTGAGGATGGTCCCCCGTTTGAGTTGGACGTCATAGTACATCCGGTTGGCATAGATCACTCGGTCATTTGTCGAAAAGACAATGTTGCCTTCAAGGTAGATTTCCCAGCGTTTGGCTGAATTGTCAGTCTTGTTTTCTACCAGTTGCCGGATTGGATTGGTCCAGGCCACAACAGTATCTGCTTCGATGGTGACGCGTTCAGGGGATCCAACGCCCCCGGTCTTTTGAGACTGAAGAGGCTGCAGGCTTTGTCCCTCGACGGTAACCCGAACACCGCCAGTGTAAAGCACAATGTTCTCCGAACGATCGGGACTGGGAAATGCTCTAACATTGAGTGGATTTTTGGAGCGGGGCTTAAAGTCGATCTTGGTGGGTGTCGTGCCGGATCTTGGCGCCCGCTGAAATTGATCTTGGGGCGGAGCCACCGGTTCCTGCAGAGGCTGTTGAAACTGCGCAAGAATAATCTCTGCTTGCTGGGACTCTTTTTGACGCTGCTTGATACCCCGTTCAAAGATGGGGGGAATTTGATCGGGCGGCGGAATGAGAATGGGCGTGTTAAATTGGACGCCAAAGTTGGAATAGAACCTCCCCAGCCAAGACTTGCTTTTTTGCTGATCTGAAACCTGGCCGGTTACCCGGTGCGGGTCCCCGGCTCGCAAGGTCTCAACGATAACCTTGTCATTGTTGAGGCGTTCGGAGCCGAAATTCCCGGTATGGGTTGAATCGTGTCCTTCGGCATAAACAATGAGCTTGCTGGGGATCTCTTTTTGCGGATCCGCTTTTTCATGCCAAGCGATTGCCTGCGGAGCTCTTAGGGTGGTGTTGCCTTGTGAGATGACAACCTGGTCTTTCAAATGCCACACATGATAACTGCCTTGTTGCCACCGGGTGGCCTCCTTCGCGGAAACGGAAATCGGCAGATCTTTTGATTCGATGATCGAATTTATCTGTTGCGCGTCTAAAAAATTGCCGATGCTAAAAGTCGGTAGTGCGATTCCAATCAGGAGGATCAGCAACGCGGGTGGGATGGTGCGCGCGCAACAAGGCCAGTTGACCCCACGGGCTTCCGGTTTGCCTTTGAATCGTAAGCTGTAGTTCATGCCAGCTGCGATGCAACCTCCCAAGCTGTTGCACATCTTGAATTTATGAGCCGCGGAGTATAGGAACCAGGGCCTTTTCGGGCAAGTGAGGCTCGTGCTGGTTGGTGTTGAGTTATTGGGTGGTGCTATCAATAATCTAGCAAGCGATGCTAGCCTCCTGAAAAACAACAGAGCGATCTATGTGCGGCATAACTGGAGCGGTTTGGACCAATGCTGACAAACGCATTTCGCCCGAAGTTTTGTCACAGATGACCCATGTGATTCAGCATCGCGGGCCGGACGATCAGGGGTTCTTTGTGGAGAATCTGGGATGTGATGGTCGTGGTGTTACCCAGCAAAGAAAAGGTTCGGCCGGTGTAGCGCTTGGGTTTCGGCGACTTTCGATCATTGATTTGACCGACAGTCGCCAACCGATTTCAAATGAGGATGGCAGCATTCAGGCCATCTTTAACGGTGAAATCTACAATTACCGGGATCTAAGACAGCAGCTCATCCAAAAAGGGCACCGCTTTAAAACCAACGGAGATTCGGAGACCATCGTCCATCTTTACGAAGAGCTGGGCGTTGATTGCTTTGCGGAGTTCAATGGCTGCTTTGCCATTGCCATATGGGATTCAATTCAACAAAAACTCGTCTTAGGTCGGGATCGGTTGGGCCAAAAACCGCTGCAGTACCGGCACGAAGGCGACCGACTGCTTTTTGGCAGTGAATTGAAGAGCTTACTCCAGGTGCCGGACATTCCTCGGGAAATCAACAAGAAAGCTATCGAAGAATACTTGGTCTACCAGTATGTGCCGCATCCCCACAGTATTTTAAAGGGATTTAATAAACTCGCCCCTGGACATTATGGCGTTTACGAAGGAAATCAATTTCATGTTGAAAAATACTGGCATCCTTCTTTTGAGGAAGACCGCAGCCTGACCGAAGAACAGGCGGGCGAACGTCTCGATGAGCTATTCAATTCGTCTATCAAGCTTCGCATGCAAAGCGATGTCCCCCTAGGGGCCTTTCTTTCGGGCGGCGTGGATTCTTCATTGGTGGTGGCTTCGATGGTGCAGCAGTCATCGCGCAAGATCCAGACTTTCAGTATCGGCTTCCCGATCAAAGAGTTTGATGAGTCCAGATTTGCCAAGCAGGTTTCTGAGTATCTGGGAACAGAGCATCACAATTTTACGGTGACACCAGATGCGGATTCGATATTGGATGAACTTGTTTTTCTCTACGATGAACCCTTTGCGGACAGTTCAGCGATCCCGACATGGTACGTTTCCAAGTTGACACGAGAACATGTCACGGTTGCGCTCAGTGGAGATGGAGGGGACGAGTTATTTGCGGGCTATGATCGATACCGTGCGGTCCAGCTTGCCGAAAAAATCGACAAACTGGGTCCGCTCAAGCATCTGTTTTCGGCAAAGTTTTGGCAAAAAATCCCATCCAGTGCCCAACAAAAGAGCCGGATTCGGCAGCTCAAACGGTTTAGTTATGCCCTTGGCTTGCCTGCCTTAAAACGCTACTGCGACTGGATTGCCATTTTTAATGAGGACCGTCGTCAGGAGTTGTTCAACGATGAGTTCAAGCAGTCGTTGGGCAGGTTTGACCCACTTTGGTTCTTGAAATCCTGTTTTGACCGGCTTGAGAATCGTGATGCGTTGACAGCAGTTTCGGTGACCGATCTCCAATCCTATTTACCCGGTGACTTGAATACCAAGGTGGATATTGCCTCCATGGGGCATGGGTTGGAAGCCAGACAGCCATTTTTAGACCACCGCCTGGTGGAATTCGCTATCACGCTGCCCGCTCGAATGAAATTTCGGTCGGGCAAAGGAAAGCGGTTGCTCAAAAAGACCTTTGGAAAGCGGTTGCCTGCGAATATTTGGAATCGGCCCAAAATGGGGTTTGGGGTTCCCATAGGGGAGTGGTTCCGGTCGGAATTGAAACCCCGGCTTCAAGAGACTCTGTTGTCGCCCGATGCGGCTTGCTTAGAATATTTTTCAGCCGCCCAAATCCAAAAGCTGGTGAAGGAGCATCAAGATCGAGTTGTTGACCACAGTTACCGGTTGTGGGCAATCATGATGTTTGAACTGTGGATTCAGCGTTGGCTGAAAAATTAGGTGAACTTGCTGACGCTTGCTGTTCCGGTAGACAACGGGAACTTTCAGAAAAAGGTGATTTCGTTTTCGGGGATTCCAGATTGGTCGATGTGGAGCTCTCCTGCTGCTGTTGCTGAAAGAACGAGGCAGGCATAGTCAGGGTGCTGTTCGCAGAATTGAACCGACTGTTCACCGCCCATCACATAAAAGGCCGTTGCTAAGGCATCAGCCTCGGCAGCGGTTGCCGCGATTGCCGTTGCTGAAAACACGCCTTCTGCCGGGTAGCCGGTTCGAGGGTCAATGATATGCCCGTACCTTTTGCCCTGATGATAAAACGACTGGCGAGCTGTGCCACTGGTTCCGAGTGCTTTTCCATTGAGGGTCAATTCGGCGATGCGTTTCTCAGAATAAATTGGATGCCTTAAACCGACTTTCCAGGGCTCCATGGCTTGCTGCGATTCATCGGCGTGTTTCCAACGGATTCCGCGGGCGAGAACACTGCTTTGTCCGCCGTGGATGAGGAAATTTTCCACCCCGGCATTGGTCATGAATTCGGCAACACGATCCAAGGCATGCCCTTTCCCGATGCCTCCTAAATTAATTTCAAGTTCGCCATTGGAATAAAAAACAGTCTCTTGAACCGAGTCCAGTTGAACCTTGTCGGAACCGACGGCTTCCAAAAGGGTTTGAATCTCAGCCGGATCGGGCACCCGACCTTCTTGGCGAAAGAAACCCCAGGCCTTGGTTAATAGGCCCGACGTCATGTCGAAGGCCCCCTGTGTTTTGTGGTAGAGTTCAACCCCTTTTTGAATTAGTGCAAACAGTCGTTTTTCCAAGCGAACAGGTTCCGCGGCAGCCCTTTCGTTGAGGTAAGTGACAGGACTGCTACGGTAAACCGTCATTTGATTTTCAAGTTGCTCAACTGATTCAAGCGCTTCGATGGCTGTTTCGGTGATGTCGTTACCTGATGTTGGCGAAAAATAGATTTGGAAATTACAGGCCATCGCGTCCTTTGAGACGAAGAGGAGTCCATTTTCATCGGTGTCTTCGAGATCGGCGGCATTTGGAGGAGGGACTTCGATCGACGGTTCGGTGCTTTCTTCTCGGAAAGCCTGGATTGCCTTGAGCGGATTGAGGAAGTCTCGTCTTCGGGAGGGGTCACTCATCAATAAGTCCGATTCAGCAAAAGCAGGATTGGGTGTAGGATATTCTATTCGTCTTTTTACCGAATCCTGCATCAATTTTTTCGATTTGAAATGGACCGTTCAGTTTTCCAAGGTTGTATTCCCGCGTTAATGACTCCGTGTCGAGATGATCGCACCCCCAATTTTGAAGCTCTTGTCCGTAAAGGAAGAGAGCTAATGGATGTCGGAATGAATGCTGTTGTGTATTGCGGTTCAATGGGCGATTGGCCGTTGTTGACCACTGCACAGCGACAGGAAGGGGTAAAATGCTTGGTTGATGCCGGGGTCAAGGTTGTGGTTGGTACCGGTGCTCAAAATCCCCGGCAAGCCGCTGAACATGCCGCTCATGCCCAAAAAGTCGGTGCGCATGGATTGATGGTGATTCCCCGAGTTCTTTCCCGGGGAACATCACCTGCTGCACAGCGAAACCATTTTTCAATGGTCCTGTCTGCAGCGCCCGATCTTCCAGCGGTCATTTACAACAGTCCCTATTATGGATTTGAAACCCGGTCTGACCTGTTTTTTGATCTGCGCAGCGAATTTAGGAATCTCGTTGGATTCAAGGAGTTTGGTGGCGCGGACTCCCTGAGTTATGCGGGCGAACACATCACGCATGCGAGTGATGATCTGATCTTGATGGCCGGTGTTGATACCCAGGTATTCCATGGCTATGTCAATTGTGGGGCGGGTGGGGCTATCACGGGCATTGGGAATTGTCTGCCGCAACAGGTTTTAACTCTGGTCGGATTGTGTGAGAAAGCTGCTCGCGGCGATGGGCAAGCCCGCCGACTCGCGAAGGAACTGGATGACGCGCTTAAAGTGCTTTCCACTTTTGACGAAGGGCCTGATTTGGTGCTCTACTACAAGTACCTGTTGGTGCTTACGGGTGATGAGGATTTCAAGCTGAATTTTTATGAAACCGACCAATTGAGTGATAGCCAACGACAGTATGCCGAAAATCAACTTCAGTTGTTTTTGACTTGGTGGGAAACTTGGGCGGGCCAGTCGTACCTCTCTTAAAGCATCTCGGTGAAAATCTTCAACTTCGAGGACTTTCGCTGCAGCTTCAATGCGGCCGGGGTCGGTCAGCCGCAAGCTTCATTCACGACCCGAGGTCGATCCGTCTGGCATCTTCCCGTTTTCATGGATTTTGCTGGCAAGCTCGGAAAAATCGGAAATTTCGGTGAAAAGCGAAAATTCAGTTAATTGTAAGGCGAGCACTGATTTCGTGGCGTAGATTTTTGAATCCAATGCGCTTCTCCAGCAGATCCCGAGCGGCTTCTGGTTTTGAACCGGAGAACCGGGTGAGAGACCGATATCCCTGGCAGGCTGATCCATGATCCACATTCGCAGACTGACCAAAATTTACAAAGATCTTCACTTGGGCGATTTTGTTGCGCTCAATGAACTGAGCCTGGATGCTTTGCCCGGCCAAATCTACGGGCTGCTGGGCCCCAATGGGGCTGGCAAAACGACCGCTCTGAGAATTTTGAGCACTGTGCTCGCGCCGACTTGCGGAACAGCGTTGGTCAACGGGGTGGACGTCATCGAGGATCCTGAAGAGGTTCGTCGGCAAATTGGTTTCGTTTCGACCAATACGGCGGTTTACGACCGAATGACCGGTTGGGAAATGGTCGAATACTTTGGCCGTTTGAACGGCATGGAGGAACGAGAGCTTGCACAACAGATGGAATCCCTTTTTGATCGATTCCAGATGCAAAACCTACGGGATGTTCTCGGAGCGAAAATGTCGACGGGCATGAA
>JAZABE010000648.1:0-1859 GCA_036137535.1 Planctomycetota bacterium
TCACAAAAGATCACAATAAAATTCGGCAACTTCTCGTCGCCCGGCAAAGCCGCGACCCAAAACAGACCAACGAAAATCAGCCAGAAGCTGCCTTTTGGATTCATGGTTTTGTCCTATCCATAACAATGAGAACCGAGGATTTAAAAAACGGCTGCCAGCATCAGCAAGCGAATCACTCGCCTGCCCGATTTACTGGGGGGCTCCTAGTTTCCAATAATCCCAAATTCGGCCGCCGAGGCCCAGGCATTGGAGTTAATTTCCGCCAGCGGTTGGATACTCAGAAAACGACCCCGAGTTGACTTGAACTTAAAATTTTGGATTTTTCGGCTTTTCTGAAACCGGGTTTGAAAGGTCACTGGCTGTTCCCGGTTACCGTCACTCCAAATCGAAACTTTGAGCTGAGCGATCGTTCCATTCCAACTGCCATCTTGTCGAGCCAGGTAACGCAAGCCCGACACCTGCTTTTCGCCTCCCAGATCAATCACAATTTCATGGGGGATTTTTTTGGGATTAGCACTCCAGTCCGAATGCCACCAGGTTCGAGGGTCTTGGTCAAAAGCCATTTTGGCAAACTTGGCGTTGCCTTTGTTTTCACTGCTGATCTTGATCAACTTGAAGGTCGAACTATCCAACAACCCTTTTGAATTCCACCGAGTCACCTTCTTGAGCTTGGGTGCCGGAGGCTTGGCTTCACCCCACTTGGCCCAGCGGTCCCGCTCATGCCGTTCGCGGGTAGTGTATTTCCCAGGCTGAACCGGCACGTGGGAATCCTTGGCAAACTGCTTCATCTTCTCTAGGATTGCCGGTTGCTGCTGGGATAAATCGATTGTTTCGCTGACATCCTGGGAAAGATCGTACAACGCCCATTGGGCAGCCTTGGAAGCCATCTTGATCCCTTTCCACTGACCATAACGAACTGCCAATTGGCCGCCGAATTCCCAGTAAAGCATTTCATGCTGCTCCTGCTTTCGCCCGACAGCGGCTTCACCAAGAATCGTTGGCAAAATACTCAGACCATCCAAATCGGCTGGCGCTTCGCCGTCAACCAATTCGGTCAGGGTGGGGAAAACATCTGCCTGATACCAAATCAGATCACTCACGGCCTGAGCCTGAATTTTGCCAGGCCAATAAACCAATGAAGGGATTTTCAATCCTCCCTCGTAGAGACTGCCTTTGCCCCCCCGAAACTCAACGCCGGTTTTGGGATGAACATTGGGCCCAAAAAAACCACGCGGATGATCTGGAGTCCGAAAACGATCCTGCCCACCATTGTCTCCACAAAAGAACACAATTGTATTTTCCTGCAACTTGAGTTCCTCAAGTAAATCGAGCACCTCACCCACGTTTCGGTCGACCATTTTGACCATCGCCGCGTAACGCTTGGCGTCCTCGGGCCAATCTTTCTTCTCTTTGAATTCTTGCCAAGCTGGATCTGAGTCCGGAATATCATACATTCCATGGGGTGGCGTAATCGGCAGGTAACAGAAAAACGGACGCTCGCGATTCTCCCGGATAAACTTCAAACCTTCTTTCATGATTTCATAATGCGAATACGTTTTTCCGGTCCTTCCCCCGATATTACCTGGAAGTTTGATTTCCTCACTATTTCGCACCAGATAAGGAGGGTAGAAAGAATGGGCGTGAACTTGATCGTAGTATCCAAAAAAAACGTCGAAACCATGGGCTTCAGGAACACCAGTAGAGTCTCTTCCCCCCGCTCCCCACTTACCGAATCCACCGGTGGCATAACCTTTCTTTTTCAACATTGAAGCAATCGTCGCCTCACCGGCCCGGAGTGGCGTCCCACCATCATTGGCTCGAACCGAACAATGGCCCATGTGCTTACCTGTCATCAGCGA
>JAZABE010000649.1:0-3784 GCA_036137535.1 Planctomycetota bacterium
GTCCGGGCTATTTGAAACAGGCTCAGGCCATATCCGATGAATTGCTCAAATCTGATCCGGACAATCCGGGCTACCGTTTGTTGCATGCCAAATTACATCGTACTCGAGCATTAATGTTTGGCGTGGACGGGAAGAAAGAATGGCAGGTTGAGTTGCTGAAAAATTCGATTACGGAGCTTGAAACCCTGGTTACGGATTACCCCGAAAACCCAGAGTACAGGTTTTCACTCGTCCTAACACAGATGATCCGGGTGAGAAATGTACCTCTTGATAACCATTTTGGCATGGTGACCCGAGCCGAAGAAATTTGCAGTGGGCTGGTTGCTGATCACCCCAGTGTCTTGGAATACCTAGATTTGTATTTTTCAATCACACAGAAACTTGGCCGAATTTATTTCAATAAAAAAGACTATCGCCAGTCCATTAAGATGTACGAAAAATCCAAATCAGCGTTATTGCGATTGATTGAAAAATCGCCAACGGTCCTTGGCTATTACTCTCAGTATGTCAACAATGCTGACGGCATTGTTGAATGCCATATCCGGAGTCAAAATTTGCCAGCTGCCCGTGAGGAATTGCGGGGAATTATTGGTTTCGTTGAAACCTCGCTGGTGTTTAACGGCACGCGATTGAAAAAAAAAGAATTTTTGGATAAGGCGGTGAGGAGGTTGAGATCTCTCCGCTCGGAACAATGATCGCTGGTTGAACCCGCGGCCGAGCGTTCAGGGTGTTGTAAAGCAAGCGGAAATGGCCCGGTGGAGGAAAAGCTGCTTTTAGGATAGTTTGACGTGTTGGTCCCAGTTCAAATGTTCTTTTGAAGCCGTACATGATGTCCGATACCCAGCCCACGATCTTCTACACCAAAACCGATG
The DNA here is from genome assembly GCA_036137535.1 of Planctomycetota bacterium. Classification (GTDB taxonomy): domain Bacteria; phylum Planctomycetota; class Planctomycetia; order Pirellulales; family Pirellulaceae; genus JABAAE01. The sequence goes on from JAZABE010000649.1 coordinate 873, forward strand.
AAGCCCCGGCACTGGCAACCTACTCGTTTTTGCCGATTGTCAGGGCGTTTACTCGACCCGCTGGCGTGGCGATTGAACTTGCCGATATTTCGCTGTCGTCGAGAATCCTGGCAAACTTCCCGGATTTTCTAACTGACCAGCAGCAGCAGCCAAATACACTTGAGGACCTTGGTGATTTGGCGAAAACCCCTCGCGCTAATATCATCAAACTCCCTAACATCAGTGCTTCGATTCCCCAGTTGAATTCGGCCATCCAGGAACTGCAGGAACATGGCTACCGCGTGCCTGATTACCCAGAAGATCCAACAACAGAAGCGGAGCAGGAAATCAAGTCCAGGTATGCCAAGGTGCTGGGCAGCGCAGTGAACCCCGTCCTCCGGGAAGGAAACTCCGATCGTCGTGTTGCTGCACCGGTCAAGGCTTATGCAAAATCAAATCCACATTCCATGGGGAAATGGAGTTCCGAGTCCAAAACACACGTTGCATCGATGGATGACGGAGATTTCTATTCCAGTGAACAATCATGGGTTACAGAAGCTGAAGATAATGCTCGAATCGAGTTTGTTGATTTGGATGGTAACCGAATGGTACTCCGAGACTCAATTCCATTGGAGAAAGGAGAAGTGCTGGATTCGTCGAGGATGAATTGCGGATTGTTACGGGAATTTATCGAGCAGGCGATCGAAGATGCTCAGCAACAGGATCTCCTGTTTTCGCTGCACCTAAAAGCCACGATGATGAAGGTTTCTGACCCCATTATCTTTGGACATGTTGTCACTGTTTACTACGAAAGCGTTTTTGAAAAACATGCTGAGACGATCAAGGATCTGGGGGTTGAACCCAATAATGGTATCGGCGACCTGTACTCTAAAATCAGCGCCTTGGAGGAAGCACAGCAACGGGTGATCAAGGCTGATGTTGAGTCTCTCTATGCGAATCGGCCGCGACTTGCCATGGTTGATTCTGATCGCGGTGTCACGAATCTTCATGTTCCCAGTGATGTTATCATTGATGCTTCGATGCCGGCTGCCATTCGCTCTTCTGGAAAAATGTGGGGACCGGATGGGCAGTTGCATGACACGAAGGCCGTGATACCAGACCGGAGTTACGCGGGAGTGTACCAGGCTGTGATTCAGTTTTGCAAGGAAAATGGCGCGTTTGATGTGAGTACGATGGGTAACGTCTCGAACGTTGGTCTGATGGCTCAAAAGGCCGAGGAATATGGTTCGCATGACAAAACATTTGAAATTTCAAGGCGGGGAACCGTCAAAGTTGTTGATAGCCGGCAGAAAACGTTGATGGAGCACGCAGTCGATGCGGGTGACATTTGGAGAATGTGTCAGACGAAAGATGCTCCGATTAAGGACTGGGTTCGTCTTGCGGTCAGCCGCGCACGGGCAACCGGTTCCATGGCGATTTTCTGGTTGGACGCCAACCGGGCCCACGACGCGAACTTGATCAAAAAAATTAACGAATATTTACCCGAACACGACACTGACGGGTTGGAAATTGAGATCTTGGCACCGGTCGAGGCGGCAAGAGTTACCTGTCAACGGTGCAAAGACGGGTTGGATACCATATCGGTGACTGGCAATGTACTGAGGGATTACCTCACCGACCTGTTTCCGATTCTTGAACTTGGTACCAGCGCCAAGATGCTTTCGATTGTCCCGCTTCTTTCTGGTGGGGGGCTGTACGAAACCGGTGCGGGGGGATCGGCTCCCAAACATGTCCAACAATTTCTTCAAGAAGGGCATCTGCGGTGGGATTCTTTGGGCGAGTTTCTGGCTCTGACCGTTTCGCTGGAAGACTTGGGTGACAAAACGGGCAACCCAAAGATCGGCGTCATTGCTGATGCGCTGGATAAGGCGAATGCGCTTTACTTGGCCAACGATAAATCACCGTCAAGAAGGGTGAATGAACTAGATAACCGGGGAACCCATTTTTACCTTGCACTCTACTGGGCTCAGGGACTGGCTGAACAGGAGGATGACCTCGAGCTGAAAAAATTGTTTCGCCCGATTGCCGACCAGTTGACCGAAAAAGAAACGGTGATTATTGAAGAGCTCAATTCGTCTCAGGGAAGCTCTGTTGAGATTGGCGGTTATTATCAGCCTTGCGATGATCTTTGCTCAAATGTAATGCGACCTAGTCAGACGTTCAACACGATCTTGGCGTTGCTGGATTGAATTCTCTGGAGGCTCTAGATTGACTGGCAACGTTAACCAGCGGATGCCCAGCCTCGGTCGACCAGGATTTCCTGACCGGTGATTGCTGCACTTAGGTTGGAAGCCAGAAACAATGCAACGTTTGCAATTTCTGCGGGTTGAATCAGCTTGGGAATACACTGCTCCTTTTTCAACATCTTTTTGATTTGGGGTGAGACAAATTGTTTAAGCTGGCGCTCGGTCATGATCCAGCCCGGGGAAAGCGTGTTGACGCGAACGTTTTGCGGACCTAATTCTCTCGCCAGGGATTGGGAGAATCCGATCGTTGCGGCTTTGGTAGAGACATAGGCTTCCATTGACGCGGGCGACTTGTGGATTGTGATGGATGAAAAGTTGATGATTGCCCCTCCGGTATTGGGGAAATATTTTCGGGATTCCTGGGAAGTAATAAAATAGGCCCTGATGTTTCGGGAAAACAAAGTGTCCCATTGTTCAGTGGTCATCGCATCAAACTCGATTCTCGGATCGGCAGCGGCGTTATTAATTAGAACATCGATTTGCCCGTTTAAAGCGGCAGACTGTTTGACCCACTGGCGGATTTCGATTTCATTCAACAGGTCTACCTTGGAGAATTGCGAGTTTTCACAGTTGTTTTCGATTGTTTTTCCTTTTTCGACATCGATATCGCAAAAACACACCCCGGCCCCATGTTCCCCCAAGGCTTTCACCAATGCTTCCCCCAGT
>JAZABE010000650.1:0-5539 GCA_036137535.1 Planctomycetota bacterium
CCGAACTGAATCTTGGCCGTTCTTTCCAAGAACCGTCGGTCGTCCCCCGAAAGCGCAGTCCGAAAAGGAATGAAGAGACTGGCATAAACTGGAATCATAATGCTATACAAGTGATAGGCATCGAATCGAGTCTCAAACATCTTGATTTCGATTTCACGGCCCATGCCAACCAGGATGTACTGCAGCGGTGTAAACAGAATGAACGCCCAAAAAAGCGTCCTGTGATCTGCACGCCGGGTCGGGGTCATGGTGATGTATTCACGAAGCGCCCAAAACGACAAGACAAAAAACACCGCCACGATCGTTGCTTTGCTGAACAACAGCGCAGCTGTCAAAATAGTGGTCATCGCCAGCCAGGACGTAATCCGCTTGTTAAAGTTCCTGACAATCGCCGGGTCGATAAAATTCTCGGGTTGGCCTTTCAGCAAACGACCAATCCCAAACAAAATCGACAGGATGGCAATCACTGTAATGATAAAGAACAACCTGGGATAATTGGTTGCCCCCTGTTGATCAACAGTGTCTGCAAACAGCACTAAAGATTGACTGATCCCGTTTGACATCGATTATTCTTCTTCTTTCAACTGCAAAACTGCGTTCCTTGCCCGCTCCAGGAAGTCCACTTTTGATTCGCCGGGCTCAAGCCAAATTGGCGAGCCAATCGTAATACAGCTCAACAAGGGAACTGGCAAAACCTCGCCTCTGGGCAGAACTCGATTCATGTTATCCATATAAACGGGCATCAATTCGAGTTCCGGTTTCTTCTTACTCAGATAGTATAATCCACTTTTAAACTCACCTAGTTCCCCGGTATTACTGCGTCCCCCCTCCGGGAAGACGATCAATGAGTGCGTCGAACCGATTTCATTCAACATTAACTGGATCGGGCTACTCCGCCGAGAAATATCATGCCGATCGATCAGGAGCAGGTTCAACGCCTTGGTCAGATGGCGGCGAACCAACCCAGCATCCCAATAATCCTTGGCTGCAACGGCCCGGGTCAACATGCGCACCTCTTTCGGGAGCGATGACCAAAGGACAATCGCGTCAAGGTGGCTCGTGTGATTTGCAAAATAAATGCGCTGACAGGTATCCGGTTGACTATCACGCCAACGAATCTTGGCACCACAAATCATCTTTGCAAGAAATGAAAGAGTGAGTGAGGTCAGGTTCATATACTACTGCTTTAGTTTATATCTTATACCGATTTCCTAGACAGACAGACCTCAAAATCAAATACAGGTGGAAATCCCCCGATTTGGGGCGGTTTTGATTTCCTTTCTGCATGTTACGATAACAGTCGAATCTAGCACTTACACGCAGGACTGGCCCTTTCCAGTCAATTTATGAAACATGTGGTATCGATCAGCCTTGGAAGCAGTACACGGGATAAACGGGTGGAAACCGAGATCCTGGGAGAACGAATTCTGATTGAACGGATTGGAACCAATGGGGACCAAAAACTGGCCCGCCAGAAATACCTTGAATTTGATGGAAAAGTCGATTGCTTCGGAATTGGTGGTTGCGAGCTGGGTGTTCCAATCGGGAAGAAATATTACAAACTTCACGCGGTTCAAAATCTCGTTCGGGGTCTACGGTCCCCGGCCGTTGATGGCAGGGGACTACGGGCAGTGGTTGAGGGAAACATTGCAGCCTGGCTAAACAACCGCACAACCGATGATCTGTCACAAAAAAAAGTCATGTTCTGTGTGGGTGCGGGTCGTTACAACATGGTCGAGAGCTTCCAGAAAATTGGCAGCAGCTTGATGATTTGTGATGCCGGATTTTTGCTCGGAATCCCTCTCTATACGAAACATCTAGGGATCGGAAAATTCTTTGTTACGGTTTACGGACCGATTATTTCCAGGCTTCCGTTTTCGGTTCTATACCCCACGGGAGATAAGCAGCAAGAAAACAAACCACGCTTCCGAAGCTGGTTCTCCCGAGCAGATATCATTGCCGATGACTTCCATTACATCCGGCGCAACATGCCGGAAGATCTGAGTGAAAAAATCATTGTCACCAATACCACGACCGAAGAAGATCTGGAGTTACTTTCAAGTCGGAACGCAAAATTGCTTTGCACCACAACTCCTAGGATCAATGGTCGTTCATTTGGCACTAACGTGATGGAAGCGGCTTTAACAGCCCTTGCCGAAAGCTCTCAACCCTTAGACTCTTTGATCTTGTCAAAGCTGCTAAAAGAGGCTGGCGTCCAGCCTTCCCTTTCAACGCTCTAAACGCACATCCCAGGACAAAACATGATTTCACCAATCGCAATCGACCACATTACGATCATTGTCGCTGACCTCGAAAAGACCAAAGAGTTTTATGTGGACAAACTCGGAATGCAACAGGTCGCCAGACCCGATTTCGATTTTCCAGGCATCTGGTTTCAGGCGGGTTCTACCCAAATTCATGCGACCGTCCAAAGTTCGGAAGCAGGGAAGGCAGGCATCGGTGACCGGGAAAACACAGTCATTTCGCGGGGGCACCATTTTGCGTTCACCGTCGCGGACTGTTTTAGCGAAGCGGAAAAACTGAAAGATCTCGATATTGAAATTCTCCATGGCCCCAAACAAAGACCGGATGGAGCGGTGCAGGTTTATTTTGCAGATCCAGATGGCCATATCGTGGAACTGGTGTCAACTCCGTAGTTTGACAGGTTCAGACGTCCTTAGTGACAATGATAACTTGGCAGTCTCAGCGACCTTGAACGATCACGCTTACTATTTAGTTAAAATCAAATGAAAAAACCCATCTCCACCCTGTTGTTTCTTTGCTTCATCAGCACAAGATTAATTTCCAATGATTTGCCCAATATTTTGTGGATTACTAGTGAAGACAATGGCCCACACCTCGGCTGCTATGGGGACAAGTATTCGATCACGCCCAACCTAGACGCGCTTGCTTCAAAAGGGATGATTTATAGCCACGCAATTTCAAATGCACCCGTTTGTGCCCCTGCGAGAACGACTATTATTTCCGGGCTTTACCCACCTTCGACCGGCGCTGAACACATGCGGTCACAAACCTTGCTTCCCAGAGCATTCAAAATGTATCCCCAGTTTCTCCGAGAAGCGGGCTACTATTGCACCAACAACAAAAAAGAGGACTACAACCTGGCGAAAATCGGACAAGTCTGGAGTGAATCGGGGAAAAAGGCCCATTGGAAAAATCGGGCGCCGGGACAACCGTTTTTTGCCATTTTTAACCATACCATTAGCCACGAATCACAGATTCGAAATTCAATTCAAAAAGTCAACCAGATTCATGATCCAAAGAAGGCTCGGATTCCCGCTTATCATCCGGATACCCCTGCCGTGCGAAAAAATTGGGCCCAGTATTACGATCGCTTGACCATGATGGATCAAAATGTCGCCAAGAACCTTGATGAAATCGAAAAAGCCGGTTTGACGGATGACACCATCATTTTTTATTACGGTGACCACGGCTCTGGCATGCCTCGGAGTAAAAGATGGCCCTACAATTCAGGACTGCAGGTCCCGATGATTGTCCATTTCCCAGAAAAATGGAAACACCTGGCTCCTAAAGACTACAAGGTCAATGGCTCCAGTGACCGGTTGGTTTCTTTTGTTGACCTGGCACCGACTCTTTTGAGTTTGGCAGGGATCACCCCCCCGGAGTGGATGCAGGGGCACGCTTTTGCCGGGAAGTTTGAAACCAAAGAACCTCAATACAGCTTTGGTTTTCGAGGTCGCATGGATGAACGCTATGACCTGGTTCGCTCCGTTCGTGGCAAAAGGTTTATCTATATCCGGAATTACATGCCTCACAAACCGTATGGACAGCACCTTAACTATATGTTTGTCACCCAGACAACCCAGGACTGGTTTCGCCTATTCCAAGAAGGAAAACTCAACCAAGTGCAGAGCGCCTTCTGGAAAACCAAACCTGCAGAAGAGTTATACGATCTTGAACTGGATCCGGATGAAGTTCACAACCTGACTCAATCCAAAGACCACCAATCCGTATTAAACCAATTACGAAAAGCACACAGGAATTGGGCAAAAAAAATCAAGGATGTTGGGTTTTTATCCGAATGGGAAATCCACGATCGTTCAAAAGGATCCACACCCTATGAGATGGGACACGATGAATCGCAATACGAATTCGACCTTATCTTTTCCGCGGCTAACCAAGCAACGAGTCTTCGAGAAAACGATATCCCCTCTGTGTGTTCTTTACTTGGCAATAAGAACCCAGCAGTCCGCTACTGGGGCGCAATTGGTTTACTCACTTATCAACAAAAAGGGTTTGAGCAAGGACAGCAAGAACTTCGCAAAGCGCTCAAAGACAAATCACCGATCGTACAAATCACGGCTGCGGAATCACTGGGACGCTACGGCAAACCTGAAGACGTGAGCGCGGCCATTGAAGTGCTTCTGCAACACGCCGCTCCCAGAGCCGATGTTTACCTAGCAATCGCCGCTTGGAATGCTATCGATCATATCGATGACCGAGCCAAGCCGTTTGCCGAGCAAATCCGAGCACTGTCTCCGACACCAACCAAAGCACTTCCCCGAGTCAGCGGTTACAGCGGGCGAATTAAACAAAAAGTGATTGCCGATTTATTCGGTTCAAATTAAAATCGAAACCTCAGTTTTCGAACCAGCAACAATACACCTGTTTGCGGTCGCGACACCTTGACTGACCCGGTCCGTTAGGCCGTTTTCTCGATCTCTCTTCCACCCGTGCCTGGCTGTGCCCCCGGAAACACCAAGAGAACACAGGTCATCCCATCTCGTTCTCGGACCTCGACTCGGCCATGGTGAAGTTCCATCAAACGCCAGACTTTTGACAACCCAAACCCCAAACCGCGTCCGGCTTCCCGCCCGGAAAAAAAGGGGTCAAAAATATGACGCCGCACTTCAGCCGAAATTCCAGGACCATCATCCATGACTTCGACTTCAACCAATTCGCCTGTCCCCTTGAAGTGCGATTTCACTTTGATTTTGCCATCTTGCCGAATCGATTCAATTGAGTTCTGCACCAATGCGAACAGCATTTCCTGTAGCTGACCAGGGTCAGCCTCAAAATAAATCGAGTTTTCTACGTCAAGCTCGATTTCAATCCGCTGTTCCTTGGCAACACTTTGCAACGATTCAACAGCGCGGGCAACAGTTGCACTCAACTGAACTTGATCAAAAACCGGCCGAGCCGGTCGAGCAAACGTCATCAAATTGCTGATCATATCATGCGCCCGAAACGCTTGCGCATCAATAGTTTTCAGCCGTTGTCGCCTTTTCGGATCCGTTTCATCACGCAATAGTGCCTGGGCTCGCGTAGAAATATTAGCCAGGGGATTGTTAACTTCATGACTCGCCCCGTAGGCCAACTGCCGCATTGATGCAATTTTTTCCTTCTCGACTTCCCCTAAAAAATCGTTCTCCAACCGTTGTAAACGCTCCAATTTTTCGTTTAAGCCTGCGAAACCGGTTTCAAAGAACGGCAGCCTCAGGCACCACTTATCAAAAATCGCCTGCCGTCCAGCAAATTGCAGGAAATCGCATTGGTC
>JAZABE010000651.1:0-2998 GCA_036137535.1 Planctomycetota bacterium
TTACCCCGGTTATCCGCCAGCCCAGCAGCCAGTTCAGCAGCCAGCGGGCTCAACATCGAACCGGGCTTGGACGCCCCAGGCGTCGATCGAAGCAGGCCAAGTTCCAACAGTTGAAGAAATTCCGAAAAATACAGCTTCACTGATTACTGCTGCTGAAGGCAAATGGCAATCAGTGAATAACCCAGACCGATCCTCGGGTGCCGCTGTTCTGGATACCGCTTCTGCTTTTGATTCTCCGGCGGCAAGAGTGGCCACCAGTAATATTCCCCGTTTTGATGGCTTTGGTCGGAACTGAGCTTAGACAGGGTGTGGTTTCTGGAGAAAGCATTGAGGGCTGTTTCTGCCCTGTGGTAGGATTTTGGAGTTGCGGTTTCATGCCCCATTCCGGGAATAAAGTTGTTCACACGATTTTTTTCGACAAAGTCAGGTAGCTTTTCCAGTTGGCGCTCAATTGTGCGGACGATCGTTTCGAAAGCGGGCGAGCTCGAGCAGTTGACCGACAAGGAATTGCGCAAGTCCAGTCTGGCACTGCGTTATCGTGCCAATAGTGGTGAATCCCTCGATAAGCTTTTGCCCGAAGCTTTTGCCCTGGTTCGCGAAGCCAGTCGACGGTTTCTTTCGATGACCCATTACGAGGTGCAACTCCTCGGAGGGATTGCGCTTCATCATGGTTGTATTGCAGAAATGCAAACGGGCGAAGGTAAAACGCTCACGGCTACATTGCCTTTGTACTTGGCGTCGTTGACTGGCAAGGGCGCCCATCTGACGACATCCAATGACTACCTGGCTGGAAGGGATGCCGAGCTCATGTCACCCTTGTTTCATGGTTTGGGGCTTTCAGTTGGTGTGGTGCAGTCAGACACGCCTCGACTCCAGCGTCAAAAATCTTATCAGGCGGATATTACTTATTCGACAGCAAAGGAGCTCGGTTTCGATTTTTTGAGAGATCGGCTGTTGTTACGCCGAATTAAGGACGGGCAAGCATTGGTCCTTGACTCTCTTTCGTCAAATGCTGAGTCACCGGCAGAATCTCGGCCAGTCCAGCGAGAGTTGAATTATGTGATTGTCGATGAAGCTGACAGTATTTTGATTGATGAGGCGCGGACGCCTCTTATTGTTAGTTCGATGCCGGGTGGTACAGAAGAGTCTATTGAGGCCCTTTATCGGTGGTCTGCAGAAGTTTCCGGTCAATTTGAAGAAGAGAAGCACTATGAGGCGAAGCAGAAACCCCGGGAGATTAATTTGAATGAAGAGGGACGCAAGTTTTTGCGTTCATTGGATTTTCCAGAAGCGCTGAATCTTTTTGGCATGCTTGATATTTATGAGCAGGTGGAACGGGCAATCTTGGTGCTCAGGGAGTATCAGCGAGATCGTCATTATGTCGTCCGTGACGATGAAATCGTTATTGTTGACGAATTTACCGGTCGGATGGCAGAAGGTCGGAAGTGGCGGGCTGGGATTCATCAAGCGATTGAGGCACGGGAAGGGGTTTCTGTTTCGGTGGAGACCGGTGATGCTGCAAAAGTGACGATACAAGATTTTTTCTTGAGGTATGATCGACTCGCAGGAATGACTGGCACGGCAGCAACCTCGGCAGTGGAGCTGTACAAGATTTACAAAACTAAAGTTGCAATCATTCCAACCAATAAGCCGGCTCAACGCGATCGCAAGACTGACCAGGTTTTTGGGCATGCTGAGGCGAAGTGGGACGCGATTGTTGATGAAATTGCTGAGTTGAATTCAAAAGGTCGTCCAGTATTAGTCGGAACCCGATCGATTGATAAATCAGAGTACCTTTCAAAAAAATTAACTGCTGCCGGGGTGGAGCACTTGGTTCTCAATGCCCGTCATACTGCGGATGAAAACCAAATTGTTGCCCAGGCCGGGCAATTAGGGCGAGTGACTGTCGCAACCAACATGGCGGGCAGGGGAACGGATATTCAGCCTCCTCCGGAAGCGTTGGAATTGGGAGGGCTGCACGTGATTTGCACCGAGATGCATGATTCGGCCCGTATTGACCGGCAATTGATCGGTCGATGTGGACGTCAGGGGGATCCTGGCAGTTTTCAGATTTTTCTCTCGCTTGATGACGACATCCTGAAAGAAGGGCATGGAGTGGAGAAGTACAAAGCGTTGGTCAGTTATGGTGCAGGCAAAACCGGAAGGCTTGACCAGTTCGCAGGGAAGTTCAAAAAAGCGCAGGATAAAATTGAGCGGAATCACTTTAAGGCCCGTAAACAAATGCTTTACGTGGACAAGCAAAGGCGAAAGGTGCAGGTTCAAATGGGGCAGGACCCGTTCTTGGAATCTTTGGGGTAAGGCTTTATAACTTTTAATTTACTTTGCGCAAGGAACTCTGTGGCAAAAGAACAAATTATTGATTTTTCCGAGTTTGATATTTCTAAGACGATTGCCGACAAAGAGGCGATCATGGCAGTTAATTGCCAACGGTTTGAAATGCAGCAACTTGACGGGATTCTTTACGAAGATGCTGAAACCCGCACGTGCGTTGGCTATAAAGACGCGACGGATTCGGAGTTTTGGGTCAGTGGCCATATGCCTGGCATGCCGATCATGCCGGGGGTTGTGATGTGTGAAATTGCGGCACAGCTTTCCTCTTACCTTTGCACCAAATACAACCTGCTCGGTGCGGAAGTGGTTGGTCTGGGGGGACTGGAGGAAATCAGGTTCCGTAATGTTGTCAGACCTGGCGACCGTTTTGTCGTGATGCTGAGGCAGGAGAAGGTTCGTTTTGGAGCCATGATCGTTTGCTATTTTCAGGGGTATGTCAATCAATCCTTGGTCGTGGATGGAAAAATCAAGGGGATTCCGTTGCCAACGGACGCACTGAAAGGCAGTTAGGTTGCAACCGCAGTCGCCATAACAAGGTGAGCCATGATCAGGTAAAGAAAGTCTGGTCGAGCCTCTTGCTCATTGCGCCGTAGAATTGGCGCTCCGGTGAAAGAGATGCCCAGAAGGCATCGCAGGCGCTGTTTGC
>JAZABE010000652.1:0-2553 GCA_036137535.1 Planctomycetota bacterium
GACTACGGGGGAGGCAGTGGCACCGGCGCCCTCTTCGTTTCGGAACCTGGCTTACCCCCAAAATATCGGAATGCTCTTTTCACTTGCGATTGGGGGCGAAGCAAGATTTTTTATCACCCGCTCAAAGAATTAGGAGCAACCTATTCGGCACAGCAAGAAGATTTCCTGTCCGTCGCTCGTCCAACCGACATGGATATCGATTCCAACGGAAAAATTTATGTTGGCAGCTGGCGGAAAGGACAATTCAAATATCAAGGTGAGAACATTGGGTTTATCGCGGCCCTCGTTCCCCAGGGAAGCAGTTCGCCGGTTCCAAAGCCAAAAGATCTATCGATGCTCCCAGACGCTCAATTGGCCCAATTCTTGACAAGCGGGAGTGAATCCTTGCGATGGGCAGTTGTTCGAGAAGTCAAGCATCGGGAACGACCCGCTGCCTTTGAACCTGCAATCAGACAAATCCTTTCCCAGGACTTGAGTTTAGCAATCAAGGTCACGGCATTGGCTGCAGGAGACCCCAGTTTGGCTGCCAAGCTGCTGACAGCCCATATTCGGGCTCAAGACTGGCCCATGGTCGCAATGTTAATTCGGTTTGCCGCCGACCCTCAACCAGTCGCAGTGAGCGTACAGCAGCAAATCCTGGCCTGTCTCGAGGTTGCTCAGCCCAAAGTTCAATTGGCTGCCTTAATCGCCTTGGGTCGAATCAAAAATCCGAATCATGCGATTCCCATTGCCAAATTCGCTAGCACACTCTCAATTGATCGCTCGAAAGACAAAGGAATCAAAACACCTACCAATACTTCAAACAAGGCAATTCGCCATCTCGCGGTGCAAACGTTGGCCAACATTGGAAATGCCAAGGCGCTGGTGGAATTGGTTGGAAACAATTCTGTTGAAACCGAACTGGCGTTGGACGCTTTGAAATACATTCACTCCAAAGAATCCGTCACTGGGTTGATTGCTCTGGTAACCGCTCGCCCCTCACTGCACGCCGCTTGGGAAGCCCTGATTCGCCTATACCACGTCGAAGGCCCCTATCAAGGCGATTGGTGGGGAACTCGCCCGGACACAACGGGTCCTTATTACAAACGCATGAAATGGGAATGGTCAGACCCAATTGAGAATTCCTTGGAAAAACAGTTTGCAAACCTACCCTTGGAAACAAAGCAATTTGTTTCCAGCCAACTTGAAAAACACCGGGTGAAGCTGCCTGGTGTTCTGGCGATGTCCAAACAACTTCAACCAACAACTGGCAACTCGAGCCCCAATATTGTCAAGGTGCCAAAATTCGACAAAAACAATCCGAACCAACTCGGGAATCTCAGCTACCAGAATGTGCTCAACCGCATCCCCAAGATTAAAGGAAATGTGAAAGCTGGAATGCAGCTCTTCAAACAACAGAACTGCGCTGCCTGTCACACCATTGAAAAAGGGGTGCAGGCGATTGGCCCCCAACTCGTTGATATCGGGTTGCGTTATAAAAAACTCGAACTGCTGGAATCCATTCTCAAGCCCACTGCAAAAATCGCACAGGGGTTTACTACGCAGGTCATTGCCACCGACGATGGATTAACGCACACCGGATTTGTAACCCGGGAAGCGGGTGACGAAATTGAAATCCGCACCGCAGAAGGGAAAACCATAGTGCTCAGCAAGTCCAGTATTGAAGCGCGGAAAGATTCAAAAAACTCGGTGATGCCGGAAGGGCTAGTCAACAACCTGACCCTCAAGGAACTATCTTCTTTAATCGCTTACTTGCAGTCTCTCAAATCCAAGTCAACAACCAAAAATAACTAGAACTTGATACGAAAAGAGAAGTTTCCCCGGTTGATCTGAAGACCTCCAGCTGAACCTCGATAATGCGATTCATATCGGTGCCCATGGTAAAGTTTAGGATTCGGACAATAGCTTCGCGGTGAGGAATAAAGATGGAGCAAGCTGTGATTATGTCCAGAATGGATTCTTGATGATCCATAAATCGAAGACGATCCCCAATACGAGGGTGTTCTGTACGTGGTCTGCTGGATGATGGTTCGGGTGCCCCAGCCGCCAAAGCCCCGCCGCAAGGCTCGCACATGATCTTGCATGTGGTCGATGGTAGCTTCCATGTTTTCAAGCAGGATCTTCACATGACGGGTCGTGCCATGCACATGTCCGTTTCGATTCGCGGCATGAATTTCAGCCCGATCAAAATAGCACACAATCTCATGAAAACATTGCTCGACAATTCTCAGATCCTCTTCGAGGTGATGGAATGAGCTCGAAACAAACGTTGTCACTCGCATGTGTCGTGCTTTCACACGCAAATTGGCCACATGCGCAACCATCGTCGCGTAGCTTGGTGTGTGCCGGTAGTGAATGGTTTCCTGGAGCAAGCGACTCGCCTGTTGGTCAATTTTGGCGGCAAGTGAATGCAGGTGGGCTTGCGGAGCCGCTGTTGCGGTTCGGGAAATCAAAAAACCCGCAATCAGAAAAGCCAAAAGGGTCAGGGATTCGAAGCTAAGTCGTTTCATTTGGTCACTTTCAAGCAGGAATGGGTTGCGGGGCATCCTGCCC
>JAZABE010000653.1:0-1539 GCA_036137535.1 Planctomycetota bacterium
TGACCTCGACCAGCGCGCAACCTTCGCCCTGTTAATCGAGTTTGCTGGGAAGCAAAAACGGCACCAGTTTCAAGTAGGGGACAAGACGGAGCAGCTTATCGAAGTCGTTTTCCCAGAAGACGAACCGAACGCAACCGCCGAACTCGACCAACAAGTAGATCAATTTTTTGCCGTCCAACAGACAGCCGGCGAATCAACTTTTGAGTTTTCGGCCGCAGCCCGTCAAGCGTACGCCGATAACCCTGCGGCCATGCGACAGCGAATTTGGCAGCGGTACCTAAACTCGGATCAGGTTCAAAAACGCTTCCGTTCCGATTACGACGCCAATCAAGTCCAGAACAACGAGCACCTCAGCCCCTACACGGTCAAGGAAGTGGGTATGCGGCCCCCGGCTGGCTGGCCCCTGTTCATTGCGATGCACGGTGGAGGTGGCGCTCCGGCCCCTGTGAATGATAGCCAGTGGAAAATCATGCAACGTTATTACAAGGATCAGCCCGGGGTAACCGGCTACAAGTACCTGGCACTACGAGCCCCTAATAATACCTGGAATGGTTTTTACGCAGATTATGTTTACCCCTTGATCGAAAACTTGGTCCAGCAAATGGTCGTCTTGGGTGACGTTGATCCTAACAAGGTATTTATCATGGGTTATTCCCATGGCGGTTACGGGGCGTTCGCCATTGGCCCCAAGATTCCTTACCGCTTTGCCGCAGTCCATTCCAGCGCGGCAGCCCCAACGGGTGGTGAGACATCCGCGAAAACATTGCGCAACACCCGATTTACCTTTATGGTTGGAGAAAACGACAATGCTTACGGTCGCCGTGAGCGATGCGAAGCGTTTGCCAAGGAGATTAAACAATTACAGCAGGACCATCCTGGTGAGTATCCTGTTGAATTCCTCTACAAGCCCGGCTTCGGTCACGGTGGGCTACCTGACCGAGATATGATTGCCGAGATGTACGAGTACACCCGGGTCAATCAACCAAGAAATTTGACTTGGCAAATGACCGATACCGTGATCGATCAATTTGACTGGATTTCGGTCGAGAACCCGGGGAAGGGGAAAATGGTGGAAGCTTCAATTGATGACAATCAAATTACCGTTTCGACCGAAAACGTAGACACGCTTACCGTCTGGCTCGATTCTCGCTTGATTGATCCCGCCCGACCGGTCACTACGAAGGCCTTTGGAAAAACAGAAACCTTCCAGTATCAGCCCGACCTGGCGCAGTTTTGCCAGTCTCTCTCACGAACCGGCGACCTCCACCTGTCATATGACTTCCGGATCGATCTAAACTCGGCGCCGACAGAGCAAGCGGAGTCGGCGGACAGCGCACGATCAACAAAGGACATTAAATGATCAGTGGCCAACACAAAAAAGATTCGGTCCTGTTGTTTTCGATCGTTCTCACCCTGTTGGGCGTTTGGTTGCCGGGTTGCTCTGGCCCGACTGAGCCCCAGGCAGCCAAACCTCGGCCGACTGAGCAAGCGGTGCCCCAAGCTCCGGAGCCGTCCCCAGATTTGACTCTCGAGGCCGAG
>JAZABE010000654.1:0-2788 GCA_036137535.1 Planctomycetota bacterium
TGCGGGGCAAGTGTTCCGCCGGGCGTTTGATGTTGGCTGCCACCAGGTCGGAGTTCATCTTTTCGACACGATCCATCCGGGTTTCGATGGAACGAACTGCCTCAAGGTATTCGCCGAATTTTTGCCGATCGGCACGGCTCAGGCGTTGTTGCAGTTGCCGGGCATTAATCAGTGCTAGGTCGGTAATGTTGCGGAACTGAGTATCAGATTGGGTGCCGAACAGCCGATCGTAGACTTTACGTGGATTCCTCATGGAGGGGGCAACGTGTCCAGTTCCATACCAAGACATGTTGTCAAAATAAATGGATTCAATATTGTTTTTGTGATCGTTGCAGCTTAATTCAAGAGTCGGGTAAGGAGTCGATTTTCCAATGCTGTCCGCGGCGATGTGATACAAAGTCCGTGTCAGTGGATAGGCGGAATTTTTGACTTCGTACGGGGCGACACTGGTGAGGAAGCAGGAAGCGGATTGGGCATGGGAATCCGTTCCGTGTTGGAAGGTGCGATCCAGCCCGGTGACTAGGGAAATCTTTTCCTTCATCGCGTGAAGCGGTGCGAGCGTGGGGGTGAAGGTTAGTTCATGGCTTCCGACGGGAACCGTTTTTCCCTTGAACCTCCAGACATTGTTTTGACCGGCGAAAGGAGGGAGAGGGCGATCGCTTTCTCCAGGGAAAAAACCTCGACGGGTGATTCCGTTAGGCAAATAGAAAAAAGCAAGTCGTTGAGCTGGCGCCGTTGAGTCTGGGCCGTTTTCGGCAAATGAATCACTCTCAAGCCACGGAAGGCTTAAGGCTGCACCGCCAGAAGCTGTCAGGAAACGCCGTCGTGAAATAGTCAGTTTGGTTTGAAGGTTCATTGTTTTGAAAGGTCGAGGGGGGTAAAGATCGATTGGTTTGCTTATGAAATTCGGCGTTTACCTTTTGTGGAGGAAAGGTTCACTGGTCGCGATGTTTTGCATAAGGGTTCGCAGTGAGTCCTTCCCGTTGAGTGCTTGCTGGGTTAGGGTCTCCAACGCGGGTGAATCTGCCGGGCCTAGTTCTCGGCCGAGGGCGTAGGATAACAGGTGCGCGGTGAACCCGCGGATGAATCGATGTTTTTGTTGAACGAGAATCTGTTTGAAATCAACCAGGTTGTTGAATTTGAATTGGTTGAAGAGGACACCACTGGCATCGATTTGTCGCCCGTTTTCGTATGTTTCTCGCCAAAACCCGGTGGGTCCGAAATTTTCTAATGCAAAACCCAGCGGATCAAGTTTGTTGTGGCACCCGGAGCAATCTTTTCGTTTCCGATGAACGGCAAGTCGTTCACGGATGGTTAGTGATTTTACTTCACTTGGATTGACTTCGGGTAAAACTGGAACATCCGCGGGTGGGGGTTCCGGAGGGTCGTTGAAAATGACGGCATTGAACCAGGCGCCTCGTGTAATCGGTTGAGTCCTGGTTGGAGTGGCGGTCATGGTCATGACGGCTGCGTTGGTAATCACACCTCCCCGTCGCGGGTCGGTCAGGGGGACGCGTTTGAAAACCTGGACGACGACTTCGTGACCGCCTTTGAAGTGGCCTGAATAGATGGCCCGGAGCATGCTGCTTTCCCAAGTGAATTTAGGGTTCAGCAGTTCCACGATGGACCGATCTTCGATGTATAGGGTTTCAAACAGGAGAAGGGGTTCGGCAATCATGTGCATGCTGGCCCGGTAGCCATCACCGTGATAGAAGCCGGGGTATTTCTGTGGATCCGGCACCGAGGTGATCAGGCGGTCCAGTTGGAGCCACTGGCTGGGGAAATTATCGCAGAACCGAGCCGATCGCCGATCGTTCATCATCCGTTGAATCTGAGCAACAAGAATCTGGGGGTCACTTAGCTTCCCGGTTTCCGCGAGGTCCAGTAACGGGTCGTCGGGAATACTGCTCCAAAAGAAATTGGAAAGTCGTGACGCCAGTTCGAAATCATCCACGCGTTGCCGGATCTGCTTGGAAAGTTGGGGACTGGGCGGTTGCTTTTCATAGAAATATAAGAAGTCTGGCATTCCAATGACGGCCCCAATAACCGTTCGCATCGTCTGTTCGAAGGAAGCCCCTTTCAGTAGTTGTTTTTCGGCAAACTGCGTGAACCGAACAAGCGTTTCCTTGTCCACCGGTTTTCGGAATGCTCGTCGCAAAAGAGGAATCAAGCGTTTGCGGATGATTTCGATTTCCGGTGTTTTTTGGGCGGTTGCCGTGGCAGGATCGGCCTCGGGTGCCAAGAAAATGCGGTTCCAACTGCGGCATTCTTTGGGATTGAGGTCAGGGCTTTCGGAAATAGTTTGACTGAGCTTCAGGAAAGATTCCATCAGCAAAGGTGAAAGCGTGATGTGGTCTGCACGGTTATCGAAACCAAATTCAGCCCGTTGATCCTGGGGAAATGCAGCGACTCCCTTGAAACCTTCGGGCCGCTGATTGTCGATGTCTTTGCTGAGGGGCCGACTGGAAACCCGCACCTGAGACGGCATTTTTTGGGTTTGAGGATGAAAGTAATCATCTCGTCGTCGCATTAATCGTTCGTTGAGCCGAAAAATTTCTCGGTCCAGTTCGAGTAAATCGACAACTGAGTTATTGTATTGAAACCGGTTCATGCGGCGGATGGGTGTCGCGATAAACGGTTGGCTCTTGAGCGATTTTTTTAAAAGGATTTTCAAGCCGGAAAGGAATTGTTCCCGGGTTTTTATGGGCAGGGGTGGTTGTTCTTCAGGGGGCATCGCGTGATCGGTAACCACGTCGATCAGGGACTGGATCAGTTCAGGTCGCGCTGT
>JAZABE010000655.1:0-1741 GCA_036137535.1 Planctomycetota bacterium
GTGCTGCCCTCAAACGAGCTCTCAACGGAAAAACTCGCGCTGAAGATCGCGTAATCATTGTCAAAAGCAAAGCGGACACTCCTTACCACCACTGGGTAACGGTTACGGAAAAAATCGAGTCTGCAGGGGGCATTGTGACTATCCAAACCGAAGAGGAGCAACAGGTCGTCGTACCGGGTAGCTAAGCGAGGAAAACAGGTCATGAAAATCAAAAGACGAACCTCACAAGCTCAAGTGCCAAGTATGGCGATGGGCGACATCGCCTTTAACCTCTTAATTTTTTTCGTAATCTTGGCTCGAGCTCAGGATGACAGCCATCTGCAATGGCAACCCGCATCAGCAGCTGAGATTAACGCGACCGGAACCGCCAAGGTTTCGGTTTTGATCGATAATGACAATAAATACTATGTGAATGGCCAGCAGGTGGGAGCCGCACAAATTGCAGGGGAAGTCGATACTCTCCTGGGAAATACACCAGCCGGCGAACGAATTGTATTGTTTAAGGTTCATCGCGATGCCCAAGCATTGTATTTTGAGCCAGCAATTGAGGCGATTAGCGAGGTCGGCGGAGACATCGTTCACGTACTTGAACAAAAACGAGAATAGTAATGAGTGAAAATCCAGATTCGAAAAACCCGTCACGCGGAATTTTGCGTGACGTGCAGAATGTCAAAACCAATGGAGCGGCCTCCCTCGCCGAATTGCGGGAATTCATTGGAGCCTTGAAAGGCCGAAAACCGCAGGAAATCATGGGCGAAGTGGCCAGCAACGGATTGGTACAAGGAATCGCAATGTCCAGTATTGGTTTTCTGATCATCCTCCTTGTCTTCACCGTGATCCCCTACCTAATGGCAGGCGAAGAACCGGATGCGCAAAACGATTCCCCCCCCGCGGTGACCACCCCGAACCCTACAATACGGGGCCCCCAGAAAAACAAACCCCAGTCAAAAGCCAATCCCAAAACACCTTCAGCCCAAGGACAAACGGGTGATGCTCTACTCGAAAATCTGGGGATCGGTGAAACCAAAAAGGCAGATCCCAATGAAAACCCGCTAGGTGAAAAGTTCAACGATCTCCTTAAAGAGGTCAAGTAACCCTTTCTAAATGCCACAAGAGGACCATCGGTTCAAGGAATCCAAACGCGTGAATATCCTCAAGCCATTACTGAAACCAAGACCGCTTCAGACTGGGGTGATTGCCTTAGCCTGGAGTTTGGCTTTGCTGGATTGGCTGTGGATTCAACGACTTCCAGCTCCAGTGTCGATCGGTATTTTTACACTGGTTTTGCTTGGTGTCAGTGGAGTGTTTTACAAGCAATATCGCCGGGAGTTAGAATCTCCGCTGCAATTTTGGATTGTGTTTAGTTTCTGCCTGCCTGTTTGGTGGCATGCGGGTGTGTATTTTTCTGAAAAGCTAGGATTGGAATTATTGCGAGCTTATTTCGCTCGTGGTGGTTTAGCCGTGTTTTTTATCACCGGATTAGCGTGGGTGGTCTGGATCGTGGAAAAACAGGCGCAACGCATTGAGGCCGCACGCCGCACAAAATTTAACCCAGACGAATTTTTCCAAAACAAGCGTCACCATCAACAAGATCACGGGGACCGGATTTGGAATCCCCTGGACCCTAGTGCTTGGTATTACGGACGAAAATCTCCCAAACTCAACCAGTCCCTGAATAGTTTTGTGAGTTACACGGTATTGTTTTGCTTGGTTTGTATGATTCTCAGTCAATTCCAGGGAT
>JAZABE010000656.1:0-1297 GCA_036137535.1 Planctomycetota bacterium
AATACGGCGTAATCCCAGGCTGTCGAAATTAACCCACCTGAAGCCCTAACAAAAGGATACTGCGGTGCTTGTCCGGGTTTCCATCGCACAGTCCATTGTCCGTTCCGCTTGGTGTAAACCACTGACATTCGATTGAGTTTACCGTCTAGCTTTTTAGCAATCTCGTGGTGGTAGGTGTCCCGCATGTCAAGAGGTTGATAGATTGTCGCGCGAAGAAAGTCCTCTAAAGGTCTTTGGCTAACAACTTCGATAACAGCCCCCAGTGTGTTAAAGCCGGCATTGCTATAGCTGTAACTGGTCCCCGGTTTAGCTGTCGCGCCCACTTTCGCAAACCGATTCACTTCGATTTGCAGATTGGGTTGTTGGCGGTTCATTGGTGTCGGGTTGGCAGGCGGGGGAAGAAAGATTGGCTGAATCCGAAACCCGCTGGTGTGGGTAAGTAGCTGGTGAATCGTGATGTCTGAGGACTTTGGGTGTTGAAATGACTCGAGAACTTTGCCGACCGGATCGTGGAATTGGAGTTTTCCTCTATCGAAAAGGTAGGCGATTGCAGCACCGATGACAGGCTTGGTGTTGGAAGCCATTCGAAACAAGGTGTCTTTTTGCATCGGAAGCTTTAACCGCACGTTCTTCCAGCCGAGGGCTTCCAGAGCTATGACTTTGGCGTCGCGTGCGATCAGTAGTACAGCACCGCGAACCACATCTTTTTGAACGGCCTGGCGATAGAGATTAATGGCGTTTGCCAGTTTTCGGGAATCGATTCCAACCTCCGCTGCTGAGCCCCAAGAGAGTTGGGGTGATTGGGCGTTTCCAATGGCGGGCGATAATAAAAAAAACAATAGAAGTATGCGCATAGGTTGTTTTTAACTAAGCGTGTTAGATTTTGTTGAAAACACAACTTAACGCCGCTGACTCGATGCATCAAACGGTTTTCAATGGGTTTTGGGTGTGCAATTCAAAAGGTGAGTTGTTCTAAGGCTTAGATCGATCGTCATCTTAAACAGGCGGATCGAAATGTGTTCTAGGGTTTTCCCGGTTAAATGTTCAGCGATTCAATGAAGATCCGT
This sequence comes from Planctomycetota bacterium, assembly GCA_036137535.1. GTDB lineage: Bacteria > Planctomycetota > Planctomycetia > Pirellulales > Pirellulaceae > JABAAE01. Next base: position 1,068 of record JAZABE010000656.1, read on the forward strand.
GAATAGGGTTGTTTTGTTAAATGTTCAATGAAAACGTTTCGTTGCTTTCGGGAAAAGCTGGGATTTCGTGTTTTTCAAATTACACTGAAAAGAAAACTTTTAACGGAATCTCAATATGCGCTTAACCCGTTCTTTTGAAACCCTGTTCTTTTTGTTTGTTTTTTGTTTTGCCCCGCTGCTTTCGGCAAGTGATTGGATTCGATATCCGGCGATTTCTCCGGACGGCAAAC
>JAZABE010000657.1:0-2041 GCA_036137535.1 Planctomycetota bacterium
CGATAGCCAGCGAGTGCTTCTTCTTCACTACTTGCTGCCTCCGCCAGTTTAGGAGGATCATCGAAACCCTGGTGTACAATTTCAGCCGGCCCGGGAAACACAGGGCAATTTTCATGGGCATGACCACACACGGTAATCACATAATCAAACTCAACATTCCCCAGCTCGCTGACAGTATTGGATTGCTGGGCTGTGATATCAACACCCGATTCTTGCATTACTTTCACTGCATTTGGATTCAGTCCGTGTTTTTCGATACCCGCTGAAAAGCTATCGATTGCATCTGACTTTAAGGCCCTGGCCCAACCTTCCGCCATTTGAGAACGGCAGGAGTTCCCCGTGCACAAAAATAAAATTTTCAGTCGCCTCATTTTCACCCCAAACCATCAAAGATCATTTCCCAATCATCTCTCGATTAATCTTTGCACTCACAACCCTGCCAAGAAATTCCCATTTGAACTTCGGTACCCAACAAGATCATCCGTTCATCAATCTCCCAAGCGCCTCCAATAGATGATTTCGCAGCAAACCTCTATTCCAGAAAAATTATTTCAAAAATTTTCGTTTTCGAACTTCATCTAAAGTCGGGAAATCTTTTGGAATCTTCTGTGTAACTTTTCCAGTCGCAGCCCATTCTGCACCCCGCTGGAGACTGACAATGAAGCCCACACATTCCTGCGAATAATCTCCGTGTCCCATCGGCGTATGAAAAACTCTTCCCTTGCCATAGCTAACCGTTAGGAGCATCGGTTCGTGTCGACCAGACCCTCCTTTTTCCTTGGCTGCCAGAGCCGTTGCCAGTACTTTCATATTGGTTGCTGGACCCCGCAGGTAATCGTAAAGCTCGTCTTTCTCATGCAACCAAGATTTTGGCATCCCTTTGGTTATAGGATGCTCGGTGTCGCGCACGACAATTGCAAAGGGGTGCTGAGGTCCATGGTGCCCTCCTCGTCCCTTGCTGGAATCGCGTACAATTTTTCCTTCGTCATTGTAATAGACGTAAGGACCACTTTTTTCATTTCTCCCGCCCCAGCCACCGAGGCCAATTATCTCGTTGTATTCCTTCCATTGGCCAAAAGCGTTGTTGGCAGCATGAACTACCACCAAGCCGCCACCATCTCGCATGTATTGCACAAAAGCATCTTGAGTTTCTTGAGACCAACTTGCTCCGTTGTAATTCGTAATGACAACAGCGTATTCTTCAAATTTGGGTTGATAGGCTGGATCAACACCTTTGGGTTTAGTCGTTGCGACATCAACTTTGAATAAGCCCGATTCCTCCAAATACTTCTTCATCATTTTAGTGGTTTTTGGCCAAATACCATGGTTATTCTGGCCGTCCACAATCAACGCTTTCATGCTGGGCTCGTTACAGATTCCGCGAGAACACAAAAGGCACGCCACCATCAGCAAAACAAAAATCCACCTGAAACTCATGCTCTCTCCTTTAAAACGGAATTGCGATTCGATTTCCTCATCTCACGTTGTGTTCCTCAGTTTAACACACTACCACACGCCCAAAAACATCTAGCTCACCTAAAACATCTCGATCCGAAATTCGCTGGCATTTCGGTTGCCTCGTTTGCAAGCGGGTCGTAGAATACGGCGGCAGCTGAGCGTTTCTGGACTGGGATTGGCAAGATAAGACCACAAGTCACACTCTTCGGACCCGACCGACGTTGGCAGCTTGATTCAAAAACGGCAAAACCTAATGCAAAGGACAGGTGCCCCCACCATGAATAAGACTTTTTTTTCAGCAATTTCACTGACACTTCTAGGCGTTACGTGTATTTTACTGGGATATCTGCTGGGAAATCATCGAACGGTCGAAATCACGTCCGCCGAAGTCAGGCAATCAGCACAGCCGTCCCAAGAACTGAAAGAGCTCATCTTAAAAGCCGATTCCGCATCCAGCGGAACAAAAATAGCAATGGCCACCGGTTCGATCGACGGCAATATTGATGTGGTGTTTACATTGGACTATGAATCCGGAAACCTCTTCGCATGGCTGCCTGGCCCCAATGGATTTCTCGGAGAATGG
>JAZABE010000658.1:0-13977 GCA_036137535.1 Planctomycetota bacterium
TTCGGCAACGTCTATACCCGAAATCCAACGGGTGCATTTGACATCGCCCGAAAGCCTCATCATAAACTCAAGGCGATGTTGCAGAAGGTCGACGACACTTACCATATCGCGAAAGCCCTCAAGAAAGTGGGGTGGCCGTCCCGCTGGAATGAATGGAGTACCAAACCAGAATCCCGATCTTGGCAAATTGAAACGGCAGGCAAAACCCCCAGCTTTTCCCTGTCACCAACTGAATCCACAAAATGGCTTCGTTACAAGCACATCGTTCCCTCAACCCGGGATTGGTTGGAGCACATTGAAAACGGCCAACTTCCTCCCCGACTAGAAAATTTTGAGGGGCAGCTGATCGGTGACTTTTACACTTATAACTTCTTTGTTCCCAAGCGACTTCGAGAACCGCTGTCGGTTGAAGACTGGATGTCGCCGACTTGCAACGAAGACGGTCGGTACCTGTCCGCCAAGGCTGGGATCCACTGGGTTAACGATTTGGCCATTGAATGCGAGGTCAAGGTAAAATCCGACACCGGCCAACTGGAACTCGACCTGGTCAAGTCCGGTACGCATTTCACCTGTTCCATCGATATCGCGACTGGCAAGGCAACACTTGCTTCCAGCAACGAAAACATTAGCTTTGTCTCCAATGAGAAAAAAGCCGTCGATTCTCCCACCGGCAAAACTCCGATCAAAGGGAAAGGCGCTTACCGAATTCGCTATGCCAACTGTGACGACAAACTTTACTTGTGGGTAAACGAGAAAATCATCCGTTTTGAAGGTCCTACGGAATACGTTTACATCCAAGAAGAACACCCGACACCCAAGTTCTCAGCAAAAGACCCTGGAGACGCTCAACCCGCTGGCGTTGGTGGCAAGAACATCGAGTTGACCATTGATCGCTTTCAAGTGCTGCGAGACGTTTTTTACATCAACACTCGGTCCAGCGAAAACTATCGGGAATTTGAATACAAAGATTATCCAACCGAAGTTTACACGACTAATTACGAAACCAGTACTCACCAATCCAACATTCGATCGCTTCCCCTCCGCCGGATTTTTGAAGACCCGACGCGCTGGAATACCGATGAAGCCTTAGATTTTTTCTCGAGTCAAATCCACAGTAACCCGAACTATTTTTATGAGCTCGATACCGATCAGTTCATGCCCCTAGGTGACAATAGCCCAAGCAGCCAAGATGCCCGGGCCTGGGATCATGGGCATTACTTTGAACGCAAATATCTAATTGGCAAAGCGCTGTTAATTTATTGGCCCCACGCTTGGCGTCAACCGTTTCTATTCCCAAATTTCAGACGCATCGGATTCATCAGGTGATTTTGAATCTCCCCTTTGGTTAAGGATAACCCAATGTCGGTACTAAAAGTCGAGGGACTCGCAAAATCCTTTGGGGGCAGGAAAGTTGTCAACGGTGTCAGCTTTGAAATTGCAGCAGGGGAACTCGTCGGCCTCCTAGGTCCTAATGGTGCAGGCAAGACTACGTGTTTTCGCATGACCTGCGGAATGCTGGCTCCTGATTCTGGGAAAGTCTACCTCAACGGGGAAGATGTCACTTCTTGGCCCATGTACCGGAGGGCCAAGGACGGAAACATGGGGTACTTACCGCAACAGTCAAGCGTTTTTTCAAAACTCACCACGCAACAAAACTTGTTGGCAATGATGGAGCTGCTTGGAATGCCCTGGCGACTCCGAAAAGAAAAATGTGCCGAGTTGCTAGATGAATTTGAAATCACAAATATCCGAAAATCAAAAGCAGGATCGCTTTCGGGCGGAGAACGCCGACGTCTTGAGATCGCCAGGTGCCTGGTTTCGGATCCGAAGATTATCATGCTTGATGAGCCTTTTGCTGGGATTGATCCTGTCACCGTACAAAGCATCCAGCAGATCATCCGCCGGCTCTGCGACGAAGGCATTGCAATCTTGATTACTGACCACGCTGCCCGTGAAATCTTGCAAATCACCGAACGAACTTACGTCGTTAGTGACGGACAGATTTTATGCAGTGGCTCTGCCCAACAAGTCATCAAACACCCTGAGGTCAAGGCAAAATACCTGGGTGAAATTGACGGAGTTGAAACCCGGGGCCTGACACCCGCAGTTGAAGCAAAGTTGTCCCCAGACCCAAACCTCCGACAACAGGATTTGCAGGGCCCCTCCCAAACCGCAACTACCGACCGAGACCAGAAACGCCCCCAAACACCGGCTCCAGGGGCGCCAAACCGCAAAGTCGTCGCGACTCGGCAAACTCTTTTGCGAAAGTCTGATCTAGATTAGGGTAAACTCTGGACGAGATCGGTCATCGAAGTCATCATGGTTTTGGGTCGCATCTCCATTCATCTGGAATGCCAACATGTCTTTCCTAGTAATCCCCTAAATCGTGGCACGTTTTTTCTCGTTTCTTGAAAAGAAAAAAGGACACCGGCAGTCAGGCTCCCGGCTGCTCGGTGGACTGAGCGCGGTTCTGATCTATTCATCCATCCTTTTGATTGGTGTGGTTCTTTTTGTAACGCTCCTCACGTATCAGATTGGCCTGACCTCCTATGGCGAATTCGGGTACACCGCAACTGGATTCTGGATTCGCATTGTGGTAACACTTTTAATGATTGGCGTGGGGGGCTTTCAAACGCTCAATACCATCTGGGCACTGGGCGTTTCACCGGAGCGCAAGTCTGCCATCTCAATTTCAGCCTCCAGTCTTAATATCACTCAGGCTGGCCAGGAAAAATCTGCTGCACTTTCCAGCGTCCCAAATCATGAATTCATTTCCAACAGCCCTGGAGTTCGTCTCAAACACCGGTTGCCAGTCACGAATGAATCATTGTGGCTGTTTTTCTCGATCGCATTTCTTTGCGTTGCCTTGCTCGTAGTGGCTTCTGCCCTCACCGTCTTGGTAGTCAACGGTATCGTGGTTAATGGCACCGTTAACTGGATCGCCTTGGGGATGACACCGATTTTTGTACTGGGTGCCATTTGGGCAATCGTTCGATTTTTCGGGCAATTATTAGAAATTGCAGCGGTGGGTCCTTCCAATATTGAAATTGCCGAACATCCCCTCCACCCTGGGCAAACCTATCAGGTCTTCCTTTTTCAATCCGGACTCTTGAAATTCAGACGCATCGATCTGGTTCTTGCCTGTTTTGAACACGTGACCTACCAACAAGGCACGGATGTTCGAACCGAAACCAGAAGGATTTCGCAGAAGCGAATCATGCGGATCCGCAACTTGAAACTTGACCCTTCACAGCCCTTTGAACACCAAAGTGAAATCACGATTCCGGACAATGCAATGCACTCTTTTCATTCACCCTGCAACATGGTCTCGTGGGTGCTCATCCTGACTGCCGTCTCCAATCGGTGGCCTCGTTTTACTCGTCGATTCCCTGTGATCGTTCATCCAGCGTCATAGTCGCGGCGCCTCGTAGCCGCTACCGTTGCACCTTTACCGAAATTCGCTATAGCCGCACCCTCAGCCATCACGCAATTGCACTAAAATAGGATCTCCATCCGGTTTGAGGATTCAACTTCAGTTAAAATTCTATTAGCATAAAGTTTTCCCTGTTTCAAAACGCATTGAAAATGATTGAGCCGCTGGTCAGCCTGACCATTCTAGATTTTCAAACCAATTTTGAACCAGGCGCAACCATGCGATGGGAATTTCAAGTCGACGCCGTCGAAAACAAACAAATTGTATCCGTAGAAAATTCGATTCTCTGGTACACAACGGGTAAAGGCGATGAAGACATTGGTGTCCACTTTTTTGAACGCCGGGTACCCAAAAAGAACGAGTTCATTGACCTCACGTCTTTAAAACGTCACGAGACCGTTCTTCCCAAAACGCCGCTGACCTACGACGGATTTCTCCTCAAGATTAACTGGTGTGTCCGCGTCAGAGTTTTCCTGAAAGGCGGGAAAGAAGTATCAGATGAAATCCCCTTTCACCTCGCTTCATCAAAAACTGGACATGGGCAACAAACTCAACGAAAAAACGGCAATCTCTCCGTCGTTGGACTTTAGATTTATCCTGTTGCCTTGGCTCCAAATGTTTTGAGTTCCCAAGGCACCCTGGACTCACATCCGCCAGATGACGCCACGATTTGAAGCGAGCATTGTAACTCACCATATAACTCCGCAGTAAATCGTTTTTCCTCAAGCGTGCCTAACTCAAACGTCCCCTCATAAACACGCTGAACGGTTCCACGACCTCCTGAGATCTCGCCCTCGTAATCTAAATACTCAACGCGATGATCTTTCAGCCGGTTCGCGACCCCGACGGACTCACAGCTGGGTCTCCAAGACGTTGACCAGGTCAGTAACTTACCCTGGTTTTCAAACATCCAGTCCCAATGGTCACCCGGCTGAATCTTAGAACTCAAATCCGTTCGGGCTGTTGGTGAAGACGATCGAGACAATCGATGAAAAAGAATGACAAATCGCGACAACTAACTTACTCGTAGTCCAGGTGGAGTAGCTGAATTCACCATCATAACAAACCGAACCGTGAGCGCACGTTCAAAAGCTTTTTTCCAGTCTACTTAAACTGAACGCTGGTTTTTCAAGCAGGCGAAAATGGTGACAAACGGAGTAGCTCGTTCACCGAACACTGAGCGTCACTTGCCGATCGTCAGACTGAGTTTATTTTCGATCAGCTGTTGAGTTCGCTTACTCTTGGCAGCAACCACGACCTCGTGCACCTGGTCAGGTTTTAGCGGTTTAAACGTAAACTTTAGATTCCGCTGTTGCGATCCTCGCAGAGCTTGGATTGGATCCAACGCATAAATTGTTACGTTTCCTTCAACCCGCTTTCGCACATTCGCATCCCGGGGACCGCTGACAAATTCCAGGTCATTTGGCACTGTAATGAAGATTTCCACGTTTTCTTCGAAATCGCTTGCAGGCCGATCGTTCAAAACCTGGATATTGATTTCAGCATTATCCACTGGCTTGATGGGATTACTCACAACAAGCCCGTTGATTTTCAGGGAATTAGAAAACCCACCGCCTTCATCTCCAACCGCGTTGGGAGCATTGGCTTGCGGACGAATTACAGTGCGAACTTGATCTTTTTGCACAACCCCTTCTTTGGATGTAATTCGAACCAGGTTGATAGCAGCGTCCGAAGGTTTGGCCAGAACATGATCCACCGCGAGTGGAATCACTTCACCGGCTTCAATTCTATCAAACAACCAGTACAACTCGTCATCACCCCGCTGACGATAACCGTCGGAAGCCTGGTCTGGGATAAAAGCCAAATCGAAGGCAACTGCGACTTCGACTCCCGTTAGCGCGACATTCCCCGTATTTTTGACATCAATCACGTACCGCTTAACCTGCTTGACTTCACCGATTTCCGGGCCGGCAATCGAAATACTCACGGACGGTTGCGGGTTTTCCGAAACCTGTAGACACCGCTGAATCTGCGCCTTACTTCCATCATTGGAAGTCACATCTATCGTAAAACATTGACGCCCGCTTTGCTTGACTTCAAAACTGATTTCGAGTTCCTTGTAAAACCCAAATTCTATTTGTTCAGTCAGCTCCTGTTCGATGGGACTTGGATGGCCAGGGAAATTCAAACCTGAATCATAATTCGCAACCAGTCGCACCCCTGAAAGTGATTGTTCACACTGGTTTTCGATGCGAAGCTTATACTTAACGGTTTGCCCCACTTTAGCTTCAGTCGGTCCAGTCATTTTCAATCCAATGCACGGAACCGAAACCTTGGATTCCATACAAGCTCTCACCGGAGCAAGGTTGTCCTCAACACTTTGAACCGACACACAGGTAACAGTATCCCCAGCCCGAAATGCTTTGAGTTTAAGATCGATCGAATACGCCACCTGGTTGGGAAGCAGATCACCCATCTTCCATTCAATTCGTCCACCCACAGTGCGTCCCTTAGGCTCCATGGATACGATTTCCAGCTTTGGATCAATACTGTCAAGCCGGACAATCGCGTTCCTCGCTACCGCATCGCCCGGGTTCTTTACACTGATCCGGTATGTAAATTCCGAGTCCCGGCCAACTTGGTTCGGTCCAACGACCTCAATCGAAAGTGCTGGGGACGCCCAGCGGAGATTCACCACTTGGTCAATTACGGTTAGCATTCGCTGGCTGCCCAACGGATTGCCAGGTCGCACCACCTGAATCCGAACCTGTGCACTCGCTGGCCCGTTATTAATTTGCCGGATCCCCGTCGTGGCTTGCCCTAAACTGTTAGTCGCAAGCTCGGCTTTTTGGCTTCCGGAAGGAAGCAAACCTACATTTTTCCCACCCACAATTTCATAGGTGACTTGCCAATTGGGAATTGGTTCACCATTACTCCTTGTCAAAACGACAGGTAATTCACAAGTTTGCCCATTGTTGAGTGTTCTATTGCCCGGAAGTTTCCACCGCGCATCGAGCCAGTGAATTTTGGCAGTAGAACGCCGGCGGTCCCAACCATCGGCATTGGGGGCCACACAGGTCAGGTGGGAGGTACCTTCTGTGGGAGAGGTCAAGGTGACCCAGGTCTGCCCCTTGGCGACATAAACATCATCACCCGGGGAAGGAGTGCCTTTGGTAATTGTCCGGGCAGAGCTCGAAGTTACACTCTTTGCGAAACCAGCCGCAACTTTCTTGGAACTCGGTCCAATGACACCACTGATCAGCTGGTTTCGGTTGTTGCCCACCGTAACCATGTTGCCGACACTTTCCTGAGACAGCAACCACTCGATTGGCTGTTGGATCACGTAATGCCCATCGTTTCCACAAAGCCCTGCCATCACGACGACTTCACTACCGACCGGTGCAACAATTTCATCCGGAGTGAGAATAATTCTTCCGGCTTTTCTGGGAATCTTGAATTCTGGTGCAGGCACCGGCTGCTGCGCGACAGGAACCGGTCCCGGAGAGCCTAGGCGAGACAAAACCGGTTGAGGCGGTAAAAAATTAGGTCCAACTTGGGCTTGAGGTGGGCCCGAATAAGGGTAGGGCAGCGGCTGGGCTGGTTGACGATAAGCGGGAACCGGTCGGTATTGGGGGGCAACCGGAACCGTTCCAGGCAGAAAAAGCCGATTTCCCGACGGATCAATACGGGGAAGCTGTATTTGCGAGCACCCCCCCAGCAAAGCCATCAAGGAGTAGCAAACCAACAAAAAAGCGATGGATTTTATGGGGAATCGCAGCATAAGAACTGACAATACGGTTTTCGGAATGTGTGCAGCTAAGTGCTGACCACGCGAATGCCGGAAAACCTACCACGCCATTTACGACTCGTAGCTTTTTTTCATCAATTACCGATGTGAAAAGTCAACAAAAGATTGAGGCTTGTAATGATTAAACCAATCGTACCGCAGCTCGGTCCATCCCGAGTCGAAACTAGAGCCTCTGGAAATGAGCGTCTGCTTATTATTTTTCAGCTTTGCGCCGTGTTGATTGAGAAGCTGAGCCCGTTGGGGCCACCTCGACCGTGTTATATTCCTGAAGAAATTTCGGCCAATAACTTTCCAACAACCGATGTGCCTTGAGGTACTCACCCGCAGATATATTATGAGCAGCGACTGTCACCAACTTCGTTAGTGAATCCTTATCATGGGTGTCAAACCACCGGTCAAAAACTTTGAAGTCATCAACATAAAGGAGCCCTTTCCCATAAATATCGAGCCCTACCCTGAGGTTGGTGATTTGGGTCGGAACATCGTTGAAATGCACGGCAAATACTTTCCAGTCATTTCCCAGTCTTGCGGATTCAGCCAACCCTTGATCGGCTGAGAACGAACCAAAACGATAATATTCCTCACCATTGGCGTTTCCATCTACCGAAAGCCTGACCCGGGGCGATTTTTGGCTGTCATCGATTTTCATTGACACCAATACGGACAAACGGCCCGTTCCAGTACTAGGCAAATACTGACTCCGAATCCAACCCCAATGGGATTCATGCCGACTGGTAACCGACAGGATCCGACTTCCCTCGGGTCCCTCAGAATCCACCGGTTCGATTTCCAGGAACTCGTTTTTAGGAAAATCCCAATCCCGCACCCTTTTACGCTCGTCGGAAAACTCAAACCCGGGATTATTCTTGGACAGCAGGGACGGTGGTGCTTTAACAAACCGAATTTGGGCCAAAAGTTGATCCTTTTTCTTTTCGAGTTTTTCCGGCAAATTTTCGGGAAATGAAAATTTAACATCCGAGATTTCGATTTTTTCTTGGTCGGATATACCTCCGATTAAATCATAAGGTTGGAGTTCCAGGTTTAGGATCGCCTGCTCTTCTTTGACGGAAAGAGATTTAAAGAATCGCCCATCGAGTGTTCTAGGGTTCTCCAATGCCGTCGCAAAAACCAAGTTCACACGGATCGGCCAGGGTGATTGGTTCACCACGTAAAAAAAACCTTGGTCACCCACAACTTTTTTCCGTACGACCACGGGAGAATCCATGTTATTTTTGGTGACATTTTCAAAAACCACATTCGGTAGTCGGGCAAACGTTTTCCAAACGCGTTTTGATTGACTCTCCAATGCACGCTGCCCTAACTCAAAATTGTCAATCGCTAACAGAGAGTCATTGCTTGCAATCTGCAGGACCAATTCACGCCGGAAACTCGCGTTGGAATTGGCGGAGAGGGCTTCGTAGTTCAACCTTTCTTCACCCGTTAGCTGCACCGCTTCACCGACCACTGCGAGACGGGGTGCAACTTGTCGTGAAAACCCATTTCCACTTTCAACCCCACCAATGTTCACCATTCCCTCGCGAAAAGCGAACTCGGTTCGACGACTTGAAAAATCCAATGAAGAACCCGCAATCGTGGGAACCAATGTACTCAGGCCAGCCTCCCTCAATCTCTGCAATTCGAATCCTTGGTTCCGGAAATAGGACTCTCCTCCCTGTTCGACGTTCAAATCTGGGAAGATTTCATTCTGCCCGGGTCCACGGGCTACCAATGCCGAGAGATCCAGCATCAGTGACTCGTGGGAAATCGATTCCAATTCATGATTCAACTCGGTCAGAAATTTCGTCACTTCTTGAGCACGCCATTTTTTAAATTCCGCCCCATGAGCGGTGTGCACAATATTGCGCCTGTCGGATGAACTCTTGGTTGAAGCCAGTTTAATGGTTTTCTGGTTTAGAAATGCATCAACCAAGTGGTCGTTGTAGCCGTTCTTTTCACCAATGACTAATTGACGATTGGCCCCCAATTTCAGCGAAATTCCTCCATAGGATTCGTGATGTGAATATCGGGCAGCCACTTCCAATACGATTTCGGACAGCAACTGTTGCACGTGGTGATCGAGGTGATTATAAGTTTCAGATTCCGTTCCATCCTCTCGTTTGAATCGGGCATCACGCGAAAACTCTGAATCTGAACGTTCAATTTTTGCAACATACCTTGGCAATTCAATTCTTGGGATCAACGTTAGACCGTTGGCAGCAAACTGTCTAAAAAGCAGTTCCAGGACATCTTTAGCAATGGGGTCACGACCGGATCGTGCAAAAGTTCCAGTATCGGCTGCTGGGGTAAATTGCAATTTTCGACTGGGGTAGATCGCGCTACCACCCTCATTGATGTCGATGATCGAGCCCTGAAAATTCGAAGCTTTAATGAGTTTGACCAAACGCTGCCCACCGGTTTGAAAGGTGCGCCAATCATCTAATGAAAACTGCTCCGTTTCAATCGCTTTCGGAGCTGCCAAGATTTTGAAAAAATCTTTGGAAGAAAATTGCGTCAAGATGCGACGATTTCGGTCTGTTGACAAATTGAATTCATAAGAATCGTCTTTAATTTTAAAGACTTGAATTTTCTTGATTCGCAGAGAATTTTGAGATCCCAGGTTTTTGGCCAACAAAATGGGTGTCAGCGATTGACTCCAGGTGGTCAACGATTGCGTACGGGTTCGGGAACCTGAATTGGTTAAGACCCCAGTTTCCCCGGCATCCACGGTAGCTGACACCAATTGAGTGTAAGGATGCTTCTTGGATCGGCGGTCAAACACTACAAAGTCACAAATCATGTCATGATCAAATTCGTATTCGATATCAATTTTCAGAAGCAACTGTTTTTGATTAACCATTAAAGGAAACAGCTGAAATGAATCGGGAACCACCTCAAAATGCGTAATCCCGCGATTGCTGGATGGGATGGGTAAATGCTTGAAGATCAGGTCACGCGCCGAAGAATTCAGTTTTTCCCAGGTTTTAAAGCGGGAACGATTAGTTCGCTCCGATTGCCCAGCAATATTTTCGTAAATCAATTCAAGATTTTCGATAGAGTCAACAACCGGTAATGCCGGGTAATTATCAACCACGACGAACTGGATCTTCCGGGTTCGGAGTTTGCTAGAAACTGCAAACGGGATTTTTGAAGGCTCGATGAGATCGATCACTAAATCATACACCCCTGCACGATCAGGCATTTCCAGTCGAAACGCCTGATTTCGGTTTTCAGGGCTGATTTTTCGGGTAAGTTTCCAAATCGTTTTCTTGGGTTGCTTGGTAGAGAATAATTTTAGTTCCAGGCTTTTGTCCCTGTCCAATTTGGCTGTGCAAAACCGACTCACCGCAACCGAAAACTCAAAGTTCGATTCAACATCAAACACCAGCGATTTTCGGTCAAAGATGAATTTCAAGTCATCACCGGGAGCGCGTTCAACAAAAATCCGATTCGTCGAACCCGCAACGATTTTGGAATGGCTGGAGGACACCAGTTCTTGAATCGTGAATTCACCGTCAACGACGGGAGAAGGCCCATCCGGGTGGTCGGGATGAGGTGTTGTGAACCGATAACGGACCTTCTGATCCGGGGCACATCGAACATCAAATTCAACGCCACCATATTGAGTCGGGTGGGCCAAATCTATAACCAGGACAGACCCTCGAAAAAAAATCTTTCCCGAATGATCTTCTTGCATTCCCAAGATTCGCAGGTTTCTTGGAGAACCGTTTTCTGGGAACTCGACCTGACCCTTCCAAATTTGTTCAGACCCACCCCCAAACGATAGGCGCACACGCATCCCGTCCGCAGATTCATGGGAGCTAGAATGCTGAACTAACAGCGTCGAAATAAAAAACGCAAACGAGGCAATCCATTGTCGGTTTGCGATTCTAGAAAAAGGCGGACGTCCGTGTCCGTTCATTTTGTCTTGGCAGGTAAGTAGAGAATTGATTAACGCAACTTCCAAAGTTTGCGAGGAGAAAAGAGTATAGGCAAAAATCGGCAACCGACCTAGATACATTTTTGCAATGCTAGCTGCCAGTATTTTTTCCAGCCGATCAGGAAATCCCAGTGTAGATGGGGTCAGATAAAATCAAATTCCCCGGAGACTTTCGGCTAGCATATGCGGCCACTCTTCTTGCGAGTTCAACCCGTAGTTCTGTGCAAATCTCAGGGCAAACTGCAGAAACCTCATTCAGCTCAAGGCGATCGCATCGCCGCGCGAAAAGCTCACCCTGTCTTTTTTCATCCACTGTCTGCTGACCCTCAACCCACGGGTGAATGTAAGACCACGCCGGGGTTTGAATCCTGGCAAAACCACTGGATTGCAACGTCAAAATCTGGCGTCCCTCCGGGTGCCAGTCAATGATGCGTGCCCCATCGATCTCTTCACCGGGTTTGCTCAACTCACTGTGCCAGAGGGTTTTTCCAAGTTCGCTGATTCCCGTCATTGAAGGAATACGAATCGGGGCCTTCAAGCCCTGCTTGGCCACAAAACAGGGCACATGAAATTTTTCCACGTAGCAGCTTAATCCAAAATTACCGATTTCGCGGTGCTCTCCCAGTGGAAATCCCCGGGTCCCAAATAGACTGACATCAAACCGCCCGATTTCCTGATCCAAGATTTCCAGAAACTGCCCAAGCGACCGATCAAATTCAACCACTTCTGCCGCGTAACCATGAACCACTAAGGTTCGATCATCCGGATCAAATTCTTCGCCCAGCTGGAAAGCTGGAACCTCCGAAAATCGACACGGCGGTGTATCTCCTTCATCCTTGAAAAACTCCTGTGTCTCCAGAGCGGCTTCCCATTCACCAAACATCCCTTTGCAATGGATCCAAATCGGGAGCAAATCACCCGAACTTTCTCGTCGCGAAATTTCCGCAAAGGCAAATTCGAAAAGCTGTTCACGCGGGGAGTCCGGTTCAACCGCTTCCCCGCGAGCATCGGGCATCCACAAAACATCTTCAAAATAGGGAGAAAGTTTTTCGGCAACCTCCGAGTCATCGGTAATCAAAACCATTGGCGTTGGAAGTACCGACTCCACAGGCTGTTGCAAACCAAGAAGCGGACTCTGACCCACTATCACTGACAGAAGATTGCGATGGCAATCGAAGGTCTCACAAAAACAACTGTCAAAAAGAACAGACCGAGACGCAAGTGCATCCAAGACCGGAGTTGGAACCCAACGATTCCCGTACGCTCCAAGAAATCTAGCATTCAAGCCATCAACGGAAATAATCAAAGACGGAATCATGAATTGATTTAATTTTGGTAAGATTCCGTAACAGCAGCCCGATCAATTTTAGCGTATTCACCGTCGATCATATCCACGGCCCAGTGCACTCCATAATGCCCAGGGTAAACTTCACGGAGCATCGTGATTTCGAATCGATTTTTCGCATTTTGTCCATTTTCCTGGTAGCGAACTTCAAACGCGTGCACCACATAATCGACAAACTGTCCATCCCGATAAGAAGTCACTTGTCCCAGGTGACTCACAGTGCAGGCTTTGCCCTTGTCCCTGATAATTTTCATCGCGGGTTGCTGAAAAAAATCCTCCCGTTGCCGGTAAGCCGTTCCAGACATTTCCTGGGCCGACTCTTTCTGGTTAGGGGCTTCACTGGCCGACTCTTGAGCAGAAGCATAATGTTTTGCCAAGCTCGTTCCAGGCAGAACCCGGTTAAAAAAATCTCGAGTCAGCTGATGGGCTTCATTAAGGTTTCCGTCTTGAATCATTTCAATCCATTGCTCCGCCAAAACCCGACTCGTTTGACTCATTCTCGAGTCACGGGAAACAGCATGCGACACGTAAAAAGCAAAAAAGAGGAGAGACAGGCTGACGCCGATCCAAGCCACCCGTGAACCGGACAAGATTCCATCGGAACGCTTAATCCTCGCCAAGGACAATAAGCCAAAAACAATCCCTAAAATCCCAAAGGCAAGAAAGACCGGATTGAACACGACTGCCAGCGAACAGGCAGCGCCACCGAACAATGCAAAGACAGCCATTGAATCGATCGAAGAGTAGGCCTCTTCTTCCGGGTATTCAAATCCTGATTTTGATCGTTTTTCGCTGGGCATCGTAGACCCTACCGTCAAATTAAAAAAACTGAAATCGCGTCATCAGTTGACAAGGTACGCGTTTAACTTTGAAAACTCTAACCTTCGATCGTAGTACTTCAAGATGAATTCCGACTTAGAATCGAAGATCCGTGAATTACTGCCCCGATCATCGGGATGAAGAGCTTCTTTATACTCGGGCAAAATGCCAAAATCCTTATATTCGGCAAATGCTCCCATCGACCGACTCTGAACAAACGCCAGCCACATCCGATCCGGACCAATTCCCAAAAAATTATTCTGATTCGGAGTCGACTGAAACCCGCCTCCAAAGCCTGCTGGCTCGATGGGTGAAAGGTGAAGCGTAAACATCGAAAAACAAACAAAAACCCAAGCGATCCAAACGGATAACAAGCTGCGCCCGACCAAGTCGACCATGTGGTTAAATTTGACGCGGTAAGGCGACAAAACTTCAGTCACCAGACGCAGAAAACCAAAGGCAACGAAAAACAAAAGCCATACTGAAATCAAGTCGAGAAGGTAGGTCATTCTTCCTAAAGAGCCTTCCAGTAGATCAGCAAGGGGTTCATAAAAACTCGTGGCGATCATCCCAGCAAAAACCACACACACCAGTGTGATCACGTTACTCCACAGCCCTGTAAACCAGCAGCCTGCACCGACAGCAAGAAACACAAAGATAAAAGTAAGTTCAAG
>JAZABE010000659.1:0-5214 GCA_036137535.1 Planctomycetota bacterium
CACCTCGCTGCAAAAACAGCTTGGTGACGTGTCCGGAGGCCGGGCCTGTGAATTATATGAACTACCTGAGATTTTGAACGACCTTGAGGCGCAGGATCTAAAACAATACACAGAACGACAGCTGCCGCTCTGGAATACATGGCTAATTTTATTGCTAGTGTTGGTAATCATGCACACCGAATGGCTCGCACGAAAGTTAAGTAACCTCCGTTAAATCATGGCAAATCTATCCCCCCTACATCGTGGCATCAAACGAGTCCGGCGCTTCCGCAGCATCGCCCGACTTGGTTCGGGTGTTGCGCGGTGGATAACCGCTGCTGGGTGGCTGTTCCTTATCACCTTTGGGTTGGATTGGCTTACAAAGATGGATCGGGTAGAACGCATTGCCCTGTTGGTTGTTGAAGTCGCCATCTTAGTCTGGCTGTTTAAGAAACAACTTCTTCCCGTTTTAGGCGTAAAGGAAAGTTTGATTGGAATCGCAGCAAAAATTGAAACTCACCAGAATGTTTCGTCTGACCTTGTAGCAGCTTTGCAGTTTAACGACAAAAATATTGATCAGTTTGGTTCTGGGGAACTGAGGGGGCGGGTTGTTAACGACACCGCTGAGCTTTCATCAGAAATCGACTACCTATTCGGGTTTTCTCGTCCCGAGCTCTGGAAAAGCCTGGGCAAGGGGCTTGGAACGCTGATGGTGATTGTTGTCGTTGCCATTTCAACACCTGATTACTTTAACATCTTCCTCCAACGCATCGCTCTCGGCAGTGATGCATATCCAACCAAAACTGTAATCCTGTCGCTTGAAACCGTTGAATCAAATGCTGTGATTGGCCGGCCCATTACCTTTGTTGTTCGGGTTGATGAAAACAAGATCATGCCAGAAGCTGGTCTCCTGAAGATACAGGGTAACAAACATTCGCAATCTGAGTTAGCCTTGCAGCGAACAGGCAAGACGAACGAATATACAGTAACACTGCCTCGGGTAATCAATGCCTTTTCCGTCACTGCTCTGGTTGGGGATGATGTTGGGGAAACAAAGAAAATTGAGGTGCTTCAGGTTCCGCGAGTCGAGCTTGAAATGAGAGCTGACATTCCAGCCTATGCTGTCGAGTCCTTCAACGTAAAATCCACCGGGGGGCGCATCCAAAGTGTGCTTGCCGGGTCAAATGTACATCCTGTTTTAAGGCCCACTAACAATACACTGAGGTCGGCTACGATCCTGTTAGGTGAAGAGGCTTTTGATCTAAAGAAAGAGGGTGATGGCTGGGTAATGCCTATCGAAGACCACCCACTAATCGGGGTAGATTCGACCATTAAATACCAAATAAGCGTTATAGACACCAATGGAATCAGTCCAGACCGCCCGATTACCGGTATTTTACAGGTGCGGCCGGACCAAAATCCGCAGATTGCGGCAGCAACCGTGATAAACTTAGTATTGAGTGGGGCTGCTCCACGGATTAAATTTCGTGCTATCGATGATTTCGGTATCGATGAAATTGCCGCGGATATAACCATAACTCGCGTTGGAATGGATACTAGCGATGATACGATTACCCAAGTGATTGACACGCCTGAGTCACATGCCAAGCAAATCGACAGCACTGTTGCGGTTGAACTTGAAGACTTTGGCTTAGAAATTGGTGATGTCGTATTGATCACACTCCAGGTAACAGACTACCGTGGCCAACAGGAAGGCATCACTATCCCGTCCGACCCCATTGAATTTGTGGTAACGAGTCGAGCTAACTTTCTCGCAGCCATGCGAGATATCGACGCCGAAACGGATGATAAACTTGACCAGATTATTAAAGCCCAATTAGGGGTTGGAGATCGTCAACAATGAGAGCCCACATACCTGTTCGTTTGACCGCCCTGTTAATCGTTTGTATCAGTGGTGCGCCACTGGTCGCCCAGCAACAAACACCGACCGCTGCCCCTTCTCTCGCCGATCGTTTGCAAATTGATCGATACAAAGTTAATCAGCAGCGAGCCCGAGATCTCACTGCCGACCTGCTTTCTATTCTTGTGGACCGGCAAATGCAGCAGCTTGAAGACAACAAATTAACCGATTTGCCTTTATATCAAGATCTGCAATCCATGCGAGGGAGGATGGGGGAACTAGCTCGATCTAAGATGCCTGACGTTATAGAACTCCTGGTCAAAGCAGATATCTCGCGTCCTACAGAGCGGAGCGAGCTCATGTCGCAGGTTCATTCCAGGATGCGGGAAATTTTACGCGATCTCCTTCGCGAAAGGGAACGCCTTCGCCTGCGAAGACAGCAGGCAGAGCTTATCGAACGAATTGGGGAAATCGTCCTTCAACAAAAAGCAACGCTGGAAAACACGCTCATCCTTTCGACGGCTCAAGAACAGCTCGTCCTCAGCACCATCGATTCGCAGAAAAATGTGTCCGTTTTAGTGGGCGCCTTCGATGACACCCTGGAGCTCGTGCAGGACTGGACAGGTGAACTCGGTAAGCTGGCAACACAGTGTAGAACCGTTCTTGAAACCAATGAAGTCGACAAATTGCTCGCCCAGGCTGAAGCCCACCTTGAAGCAACCGAGTTTAATGAGGCGGGAAAAACCGAAAAGGAAATTGTCACCATTCTTGAAAGCATCCTGTTGAAAATTCGCCGATTCGAAGATCCTGCCTGGATTGATTCCGATGCAACAGAAGCTGCGGAGGACATTCTAACCGCTCAAGAATCGCTTAAAGAAGAGCTAGAGGCGGCAGACCCCAACGACGACTCAAAAATTGACGAGCTGGTACAAGCTCAAAGCCTGATTCGTGAAAAACTCCAGCGGCTCGAAAACCTCGTCGCAAACGACGAAAATGCGTCTGAGCTGATTGACCGTGCTCAAGAGGCTGCGATGGAGGCTCGAGAGGAAATTTTCGAAGGTGAAATTGAAGCTGCCATGGAGGAGCAGGACGAGATCATCGGAACGCTGGCAGAGCTACAGGAACAGCTGGACCGCCAAACAAACCTCTTAGATCCCGATTTGTCTTCGGAAGAATACACTGAAATTGCCGCGGCGCTAGAAGAAACAAGAGAAAACCTAGAAACCGCGGATGAGCTAAACACGGAAACAGAAGAAGCTTTAGCGGAAGATCAATTGGCGGAAGCCGCCGAAACCGAAGAACAAGCAAGTGAGGCAACCGAGGCTGCTATGGCGGAGAGCACGGAAGGCGCCCTTCCTGAAACGGTGGCTGAGGCGGTTGAGCAAGCGAATGAGTCAACGGAAGAGGCCGCCAAAGCGACCAACGATGCCAACGCGGCTAAAGACAACCAAGAAACTCTACAAGCCGCGGAAGAAGCTGTCGCAGAAGCCGGTGAAAACATTAAAGAGGCGATTGGCAGGACCAAGGAAGCTGAAGAGGAGGCTCGGAAAAATGCTCTGGCTGCAAAGCTGGGGGAATTGAATCGAGCAATAGACACACTGGAACGTGCTGCTGCGGAAGCTCGTGAAAATGCCGACTTGCTCAGCCGTGACGATGCACCAAACGACGAAACCAACAAAGCTATAAAAGATGACTTCAATACCACCGCTGAACTCGCTAAAGAGGTTGCCCGGGGAGTTGAGAGCCTTTCGCCGGAAGCAACGGATCAATTAAATAATGCTGCCATCAAGTCGGAACAACTGGCAGACGCTGTTGATGAAACATTACCCGAAGACACGGTTAATAGTGATGGGCAGCCAGCGAAAGACGAGCCTGTCAAGGAAGTTCCCGACAGTAATCAACCAGCCACCAACAGCGAGGAAAAACCTGCAACCCCGGACAGCAGCACGCCTGAGAACGGGGAGCCAGCGGAAAAGGGAAATGGGGCACCAGAAACCCCTGAAGACCGGCAAGCACGAAACGATGCTTCAGAACAGGCACAAGAGGTTGCTGAAGAATTAGAAGCCGCGGCTAATCAAATCCGGGAAGAGGTTGCAAAAACTGCTGAAGAGTTGGTTGGTGAGCTCAAAGAGCAGTTGGCAGACGTAAATGAGGTGCAGGAAAATCTAAACGCACTGGCTGAAGCTGAGAATCCCTCCGCTGAACAAATTGCCGACGTCGCTGAAGAAACGCTCCAGTCTATTCCCGATGCCGGGAATGCTTTGCAGCAAGCTGCAGACTCCGCTGCCCAACAGGAAGCCGGGCAAACGGGACAGGCGCCAATGCCTGAGCCAGGACAGCCGATGCCCGCGGGAGAATCCGAAGAAAATGAGCCCTTGGAGGGTGGGGATGAAAAAGCTCCTCTGCAGGAAGGGCAAATGGAAACAGACCCGGTGGCAAACCAGGAACGGCAACTGCTCCAGGCTGAAGTCATCGCCGACATTAAAGAAGAAAAAATTCAGCAAGAGTTACAAATGGCTAACTTCCTGGCTCAGCTAGCTGAACAGGGCAAGGAATCCGCACAGGAATTAGCTGAGATGCGTGAGAAACTCGAATCGAGTGACCCTCATAAGCCAACTCCAAACGAGCTCTTCAATGCCGTGATGGAGCAGGCTGAGGCTTTAGCAGGCATTGGCCAGCTGGCGGGTGAAATTGCCGAACAGGAGACCATCGCGAACGAGCCAATTGTCGAAGCTTCTGCATTGGCGGAACAACTCACCCAAAACAACCCGCTGCCACCAGAGGAGCAGCTCGCAGCAGGCGATCCAATACCCAGTGGGGAGCCAATGCCCGCAGGACAGCCAATGCCTGGGGGTGAACCAATGCCCGCAGGACAGCCGATGCCGGCAGGGGAACCGATGCCTATCGCTGAAACCGGGCCACCAAATGACAGCTTCATCCCTGAAGACGCCTTAAAGACCGCCGAATTAATGTCCGGCCAGGATCTGGGGGAAGAACTTGCTCAGGCTGAGCTGCCAATGCCCGGGGGCGAGCCGGCTCCAGGGGGTGAGCCAATGCCTGGGGGTGAGCCAATGCCCGGGGGGGAACCGATGCCAGGTGGACAGCCAATGCCGGGTGGACAGCCAATGCCAGCAGGGGAGCCTATGGATTCCAGTCAGCCCCAGCTTGGTGCCGCAACAGCCGAAGGTGGTGCCGCCAGCCAAGGAAAGCTGGGGCCTTCTGAAAATGAGGCTCCTAAAGACGGGCCAGTGGAAGTCGTGGAGGCTCAGACTGAGAATGATTCTCGAGTGCCCGGAGGGCGGGACGGGGATACGGACGCTGCCCCTATTGGCGCGCCGAAGTCGCCGTGGGTAGCCTCACTGCCAAAATCTGTT
>JAZABE010000660.1:0-5094 GCA_036137535.1 Planctomycetota bacterium
CACGGGCTTCTGAGTCCGCAGGAACGCGTGGAATGTTGAGTACCATTTGCCGCACTCCGTGATCCATGACCCGGTAAGAAACTCGCCCGACGTGTGTTGAAAAATCTTCAACCTCAAGCTTGACCTGTTGGTCGTGCCAATCGCCAGGAATCGGGATCGTCGTGTAAAATCCTTGGCACGTGCCTCCCAAGGCCTTGATCCTGATTCCCACCTGCCAATACTCGGTAATTTCACTGCCGTAGCGAACACCTTTACCATTATCGACAACCGCCATCGGTTTTCGAGACTGCGCGACACACGAGACACCGCACACAATGAGAGTTAAAGCCGTGCAAACAAATACTGAGTTTTTCATCTTGGAATTTTAGGGTTCAAGTAAATCAACGGTTTCGCTTGTTTCCCCTAGAACAAAGGCAAATTTCATGCCTGAACTCAATCCAACGTCTATTGAAAACTGCAGGCTCGTGAGCGGCGCATGAAAAATCCGCAAATCCGGAACCCGAACCTGCGGTTTTACGTTGAACTGGTGTTGCGCCTGGAGTGTGTGCCTACCTACTTGTTGGTGGGACCAATCTGAGCGGGATCGGGCAGGCTCTCAACTGTGCCTGGGATCATTGGGGCATCATAACCGGGAGCAAACGACGTATGACTGGCCGTATTACACGTATCACAAGGGGCCATCGCACCTGTTCCACACCAATGGCAAGCTGCGCCGCGGAAGAAGTTACGTATTGGTCCATTTGCACAACCTGTCATTGTCAAAACTGACAGAATCATCACAACAGCAAAAACTCTTTTCATGGCACTAATCCGGGATGGTGTTTCGTTGGGAGGGTGTTTCTTTGGGAGGGTTGCGAAAACCTACACCACCATTTGAGGCAGGCAACTGAAAATGTTGATTTTTTTAAACATTTTCTGCTCCAATTGCCGATGCTGTTGTTCGAAAGCAACATAGACCACGCTTTTGCCCAACCCACGGATTTACAAACGGATTTGTAAAACAACGCATTGACTCGCGATGAACGGATTTCTTCGAGGTCGATTCTGTTCCGAGCGAACCGATGTTCACAGGTAATATCTTCAAAACGAGTAAAACTGTTTTTATCGTAACGGTTTCACTGCTCCTCTCGTCTCCTTTCAGCTCTTGGCAACGCCACGGCGAGTCCCAGGAACCGCTTGCAAATCCCCAGTCGGCAGACCACTGCGTTTGCGGGAAGGAGAGCACCTCCGGCCAACAGATAGCCGCTCCCTGTAAATGCCATGAGCCCGATTTTATCTACCACCCAAAAACACAAGGCTTCAAAGGCAAATACACCCGCATCCAGGATTGCCAATCCAAGATGACCATCCGACCTGGTGACGAATTCTGGTGGATCAGTACCAGGCACCTTCCGCTGGACAGCTGCAAATTCAACCTTTGTTATTATCGGTATCAAAACAGCATCTCTCAGAAAAGCAACCTGCAAGAACTCAAAACATCGCATCAACAAAATCCCAACCTGATCAACTTCGTTTACATTCATGAAAACCGGGCAGATATCAACAAGTCTGAAATGCGTTTTTGGCAAAACTACAACATTTTAATCAGTCAGGCACCTGACGCTCCCCCCGTGCGTTACATCTTTTTCTCATGGCCTGCCGACCAAATTCGTGGTCAAATCAAGGATGTTAAAGAGAAAGCCGTCGTTTGTGATTATCACGCTTACTACCTTGCGTGGTTTTTATGCCAGATCAAAGACTTTAACCGGGTCAGCCTCGGCGGCTACAGCTATGGATGCCGCATGGGGCTCGATGCACTGCATATCGCGGGAGGAGGAAGCAAAAAATGCCGAACCCTGCCTGAATCGATGCTGGTCAAAAAACCGACTTTCCGTGCCGCTTTTGTTGCAACCGCAATGCAAAATCGCTGTACCGAAGATGAGGGGTTCCATAGATTTGCCTACGCCACCCTTAAACACATTACCTTCTTAAATAACTCGAATGACCAAGTCTTAAAAGCATTTCACCTACTTTCGGAAAACGGTGCGGCCGCCATAGGAAGAGAAGGAATTTGTGTTTCACAGCTTGACGACGGTGGCCAACGGTTGACGCAAATCAATGCCTGCTCCATTGCCGGTCGCAGCCATAAACTCGAAGACTATTACAAGTCAGAACAGTTGCGGCAAGAAATACGGAATTCCATTTTCTGGCGTTAAGCCATCAGCTGCTCATATCACGACTTGTCCGTCAATCTTTTCTCACAAGTCGATCGGTGGCAAATTGCAATGCTTCTTCGACCGTGTGAATCAAACCTGTCAGCTGTCGGTCACGCACCAGATCAAGAACCTTCTTGAACCGGGGACCCGGTGAAAACCCGGCAGACTTCAAGTCATCACCATTTAAAATCGGCTGCGGGTTGAGAAGTTCAGGCGGCAAAGCCAGTTGCCGGCGACTGTATTCGATATTCGCATCAAAGCGTCCCGATTCCGATTTCGAAATCGCGGTACACAGTGCAATCAACTCCTCAGCTTCCTCGTGCACCAGTAGCCTCTGAATTTTTGGCCAACAGTCCGGAGCACCATTGAGTAGTACAGCGGAGGAATTGGACAACCAAACCACCAGCCGGGATTCATCATTGGAAAGCTTCCACTGGTTAAGAATTTTACCGAGCTGCTTGACCGGTTGGTTTTTCTGGTAATCCAATTTCAGTCGTGGAATCAAGAAAGCAGCCAACGCCGTCTCAAACCGACCGGTCTCCAACAAATCGGCCAACTCAGAATCTTCTTCGACCCGCGTGTGATCGATCAAACCGGGTGCGTGAAAGACCCTCTCCAGCAGGTAACTCCTTTTCAAATATTTGATCGCCAATGCTCTGTTGGCGTGCGCAAACATCCGGCGGAATTCTGCCGCAATGCGTTCGCGACTCACCATTGAAATGCCTGCCGCGTTTCGCTGAATCGCCGCCAGGGTGCCTGCCTCCAATTGGAATTCATAGGTTGCTGCAAAACGAACAGCCCGAAGCATCCGAAGCTTATCTTCGGCAATGCGATCTTCTGGATTACCGATAGCGCGGATGATTTTTTTCCTAATGTCATCCTGCCCAGAAACATAATCAATCACCTTGCTTTCAATCGGATCATAGAACAAACCGTTGACCGTAAAATCTCGTCTCAGGGCATCCTCCTTGGCACTTGAAAATCTGATTGAATCTGGATGTCGCCCGTCCGAATACCCGGTATCCTGCCGGAATGTCGCAACATCGATTTGCCCCTGCGACGGATTACCGAGAACCGTAATGACCCCAAAGGAAGCACCAATCGCAAGTGTCCGATGATGCCCGAAAACAACCCGAACTTCGTCCGGCTTGGCATTGGTCGCAATATCGTAGTCCTGTGGAGTTTTTTCAAGCAGGTAGTCACGAACACAGCCTCCGGCCCACAGCGCCTCAAAACCTGCATCGCGAAGTCTTTTCACCACTTCAAATGCAAATTGCTTTTGCTGTAATTTTTTATCCATAACCAATGAACCCCCATAGAGTTTCAACCCACCCCGGAAGTATGATGGCTGATTGACTAGTTGTCGAGTTCACCTAAAAATTGTCCCAATGTCCGAATTTCCAATCGAAATCGATGTCCATTCCGTCAAGGCTTTACTTGATTCTGGGCAGGAATTTGTCTTCCTCGATATTCGTGAACCCGAAGAACGCGAAATGGTAAAAATCGAAGAAACGACTTGGATTCCCATGGGTGAAATCACGACACGGGTTGAAGAATTATCAGAATCGAAATCAAAACGGTTGGTCGTTTATTGTCATTTGGGAGGAAGAAGCTTACGAGTTACCCATTGGTTGAGGGCTAACGGCTTTAGCGAGGCCCAGAACATGACCGGGGGGATCGAAACTTGGGCACTCGAAATCGACCCCAGCCTTCCTCGCTACTAAGCAGTAAACAACCTCATGGCCGCAAGCGTTTTGAAAATTTTCTCACTAAATCGGTTTCAATCAAACCACTTCGAATTAATATGACATGAGTCCATTAGGGAATCACCACGTCACAGGATTCAATGTCACAGGATTAAATAACGAGAAATGGCAGATGATTTTATCGATGTGCTCGAGTTCTCCAGCACAGATCTAGAGATTAGATCCAACGAAAATGGCACCGGCCGGGGTGTTTTCGCCAAACGCCGGTTTGTTCCCGGTGAATTAGTACTAAAAATTGATGGGCAGGTGATTGATGATCCAGCCTACGATTCACTTTATTGCATGGATCTTGGGAACGGACGCGTCTTGGAACCGGGGATTCCCGGTGGCATTGTCAATCACAGTTGTGATCCTAATTGTCAACTCTTTGAACTCGGGAAGTTTCAACTTGGGTTAGAAGCCCTGGTCAACATTCAGCCAGGCCGAGAATTGACCTACAACTATGGTTGGCCTGCTGATGCTGGTCCGCAAAAATGTCATTGCGGAAGCCTTCGCTGCAGGAAATACATCGTTGATCCAGATGAACTTCCCAAACTCCTGAAGCTAATTAAGAAAAAGAAAAAGAAAAAGAAAAAATCGAGGAAGAAAAAGTAACTCGTTGACCTGAATTGATCTTTTCCCGAATAAAAAGGTTAAGATCTAGGCAATCGTCGTTGCAACCTCAAAGCTCGCCATCTTACTTCTTCAAACGTTTAGGCTTGAAATAATGCCCGCTGTTGTTCGATGTCCGAATGGTTGCAAATTACGAGTTCCCATACGGAAACTTTCTGAGGCGATCCATTGCCCCAAATGTTCCGGTTCTTTTCTAATTACGGCAACGCAGATCGAAAAACACAAAGAAGACCCATCTTCTGTTCTTGAAGGCAGTCACACCACCGGAGTTACCTCTGAACAAAAAACAAAAAACCAATCAGCGACGGTCCCGCCTAAACCCAACCCGCGAGTGCTGCCCTTACCTCCCCTTGCCCCCCCCATCCCAGTAACTTCCGACCACCGATCCCCTGATCAATCGCAGCACAGCAAAAATCTTTGCGATGAGCCGGAAAGCCAAGGTCAACCACGGACCG
This sequence comes from Planctomycetota bacterium, assembly GCA_036137535.1. GTDB lineage: Bacteria > Planctomycetota > Planctomycetia > Pirellulales > Pirellulaceae > JABAAE01. The sequence goes on from JAZABE010000660.1 coordinate 5,029, forward strand.
CACTACAACGTGTTGATGAAACACTACAGGACGAAGAAACCAAAATTGAAGAACTGGAGCAGAGGC
>JAZABE010000661.1:0-2287 GCA_036137535.1 Planctomycetota bacterium
GGATCTTGAACCAGACGTATTGTTGTTTGCCCGGAACCAGGTCCTGCTTGATTCGCAGGTGTCTCAGGTAAAAACTGTGCAGAACATCAATGCTTTCCAACTGCAGTACGATCGGCTGGTCCATGGGAAGATAAAGTTCGTTTTCTAGCATAAAATCGTCGGGAGTCCCGGTGACTCCATCGATGCCGGCATACCAGAATTGCCAACCAAATTTGTGAGCCACTACTCGGACTAGTGGTTCTTTCAGCGTTTGGGTCCCATCGGGCTGCATGGTGAGGGGCCGAGTGATTTTTTGTTTTTCCCAGTAGACGTTCTGGTAGGCAAAAATGCCAATAAGGATCACGCCCGGGATGACTGACCAGATGATTTCAAGTTTGGTGTTTCCGTGAGAATAGTTCGCTTTTCGATGGGGCGTGTGACTGTACAGCCATAAGGACAAGCCAAGGTAGAGACCCGTGCCTAGGAAGGTAACACCGATAATCCACATGACAACCAGAAAGGCCCGATCGATATCCTTACCAGTTTCGGAAATGTCTGACGGCAGCCAGGTGCCGTGGAAGGGATAAATTGCAAACGCAGAACAAAGGCAAACACCGATACCGAGAAGGGGAACCAGAAAAAACAAGATGCTCCAAAACCGATTCATAGTGGGTTCCATTAATTAATCGGTTTGCTGTTGACCGGTTTGTGCTGTTTTCCACCGGTGATTGGTTCGGACTTAATGTTTCGAACGTAGGCCACCAGACACCAGATTTCCTCGTCGGTCAAGGTGGCCGCTCCTGGCATCTCGGACCCTTGAATTCCATTCTTGATCCGGTAATACAACTGGGTGGGACTGCGTCCTCCGCGGAAAACACCATTGCGAAAATTTCGAGGGGCAATATTTCGGGGAGGCAACACCCCCTCGGAAAGGTATTGCTTGACCACCTCTTTCGTTTTGCCTTTGGCCCATTTGTTCCAGATGTCAAAATTCCCGAGCTCTCCGTCGCCATAGCCTGTGTCGCCGTGGCATTGAGTGCATGCGCCTAACTTTTTCCCGTGAAAAAGTTCCCGACCTCGGTTAATCAACTGGTGATGCTCCCGATGATCTGCAGCAAAGTTTTCGGGAGGCGCGGTTGGTTTTTTGATGAGCGGTGATTTTTTGGCCTTGATCCAACTTTTGAAAATGCTTTCGATGCGGACACCCTCGGTTTCAAACCAACCAAAGATCTCGTCTTTTTCGTCTTCGGTAAGTTGGTCGTAACCGCTGGCAAATACCAAGGGTAATCGTTGATCGTTTTCCAGGTTGGCAGTGAGATCCCAAAGCGCGATTTCAACTTCACCCCGGAGACTCAGGTATTTGACATAATCGATGAGGGCCTGTTTTTCAGCTTCGTCGATTGCAACTCTGAAAGACGGCATAGCAGTTCCATGAATGCCTTCGTTGAGGATCCGCATCAGGTCTTCATCCGAGGGCCGCGATTTGCCGGTTGTCGATTTGAATTTGAAAACACCGTTGCGGAAATCACGAGGGTAAGGATCTAAAGTGATCGAGGTTGGACCGGCGCCGTCCCCAGAGATGCCGTGACAATGGGCACAGTGTTCTCGGTAGAGTCCTCGGCTCACTCCGTTCACGTCCTTGGCAACGGGGCCGGCAGACCGTAGAAGGTTTTCCAGGGAAACCAGCGTGGCGAGATCTTCAGAGTAGCCTTCATCGTACTCCAGCACCCAATGAAATGACTTGGCATTCGGAAATGCGGGTTGATCTGGTGTGCCAAATAGTGCAGTCAGGACGTTTCCGATGTCCTGGATTTTGACTTGCGAAAAAGGGTCCCCATTCTCAGCGGTCTTTTTGGCGACGACGTTGACCTGATAGGACGGCGGTTCGGCACAGCCAACGGCCAGGCCCAATGCCAGAATTGTCAGGACGTAAGGGATCGATTTCATCGTATTGGTGCAAACGTACAGCAGGCCTTAAGGGGCATTCTCTAGTGGATCTTCCTCGTTGAAAAATTCTTCGTTGGCCGTTTGGACGCCCAGTTGTTGGCGGATTTTGGAAACTTCGGAAGGATCGAAACTGTAGCTTGGTGCCGTGGAACGTTGGTAGCAGCCAAAAAGCAACCCGGCCAATCCCAGCACCAAACCATAATAAACTCTGTTCCTAGTATTCATTTACCGCAAAGAAAGCCTGGTTTGCCAACCCTCCATTATTCGTTGTTTCGCAAAACTCGGAATGTCCATTACTGCTTGGGACTGATGTCGCCAACGGGAATTTCAATCGTTCCCAAGTCGAGGGTTTTCCCGGGTT
>JAZABE010000662.1:0-3215 GCA_036137535.1 Planctomycetota bacterium
AAAAAGAACTTAAACCCATTTTGAAAACTAAACCGGGACCGCCCACAAAACCAAAACCACTCATGATGCTGGAAAAAATAGCGACCCCGGTAATCAACACTCCGAGGTTTCTCCCGGCAACAAAAAAATCGCTGGCATTCCGGGTTCGTCTCATTGCCCAGATCCCGATCACCACGCACAGTGCCATATAGGCAATCACGAACCCGATGATGATAAAATTCCTGTCCATCTTTTAGGAAACTCTCACTGTCCTATTCACTGGCTGAATCGAAAATGTACCTCTGAAAACCCACTGAATAAAAAAAGATGTACACCAGAGGCAAAGGCCAAAAAACAAAAAGTGTGATCCACGATGAAGCTGGAAGTCCGGCGACCTGGTCCACTTCATTCCTGACTTCACCCAGGTAAAAAACAAAGATCAACAAAAACAACCCTATGTAAATCACACAGCTGAAAATAAAAAATAGCCGAATTGGGTTCCGCGCCCGATCGACTTGGGGTTGTCCACTGTGGGGTGTGTTGATACCGGCGTACAGCAACATCACAAAAGCAACGATTTGCAAAGCCCCAAAAGCTGCTGCGAACCAAGGCAAATCCCCAGTCCGTTCGCTGGCTGGTCCCCCAATCGACATGTGTTGCTTGGTGGGATGGTCCAAACCGTGCCAGTCCCCGGGCTCTCCTCGAATCAACAGCACCATAACCAACAGCAACATTGATAAAAACACGAAGAAAATCGCCTGCCAGAATTTCATAACATTGCCAAAAGAAAAATTCTAAAGTGAGTTTCGCAGGATTTGGAGTAGCCCATTATTGTCGACTGCCCGCGGGCAAAGGTCCATTAGACGTTCCATCGTAAAAGCCGTCTCCGCGATCACTGGCAAATCCGCTTCGGCTGCCCCCAACTGACTGAGGCGATCCGGCAATCGACAATTGCCACGAATGGCGATGATCCGATCAATCACGGCATCAGGATTCGGCCCCACATTCATCATCTCGCCAATCCGGGAAATCTCATCGCGTCTGGACTCCAAAATGAAACGCAAAAACCCCGGAAGCAAAATCCCGTTACCCGCCCCATGGGCAGACTTGTATCGCGAACCAACGGGGTATTCCAGAGCGTGTACAAGCGTCACACCCGCATTTGAAAAAGCTAACCCGGCCAGAGTAGCGGCTAGAGACATCCCGGCGCGAGACTGTGGACAGGGTGTATTCACAGCTTTTTCCAGATTCTCGCTGATCAACTCGATCGATTTGGCAGCGTACAGGTCAGCAATCGGGTTTTTGCCTGCGTAAGGCAACTTTGTTTCTTTTTTTCCCAACTCTTCTGCATCGGTCACCAGGAACGCCTCGATGGCGTGAGTCAATGCATCAATCCCACTTTCGGCTGTCAAGGTTTTGGGACACGTCAAACAAAGTTGTGGATCCACAATTGCCAGCGAAGGACGAATTCGCTGACTCAATACACTTTTTTTTGTACCGGCCAGTTCGTCAAAAATAATAGCCGCGTGGGAGACTTCGCTACCGGTTCCGGCAGTGGTGGGTAAACAAATCACTGGTAATGAATCTCTCACCCGATCAAAACCAAAATAGGCATTTGAAGGTTCGGTACCTGCGACAACCGCACCACTCAGCTTGGCAAGGTCCATGACACTTCCACCGCCCACTGCAACCAGACCGTCGACATTTCCTTGTTTGGCCACTTCAACCACCCGATCCACAACGGTTGTCGATGGCTCAATCCCGGCTTCGTCAAACACCTCAAACCGAATTCGTGCCGCGTCCAATGATTCGATCACTGGTCGACATGTTCCAATTTCTACCAGTGGCAGGTCGGTGACTAACAGGATTTTCCGGATTTTCTCTGCGGCGAGAATGGGTCCCAGGGATTCGGCACAATTCATACCAAACCGGATCTGCCCGGGATAAAATTGATCAAAAAATTTTGAGTCCAAGCGAATCTCTTTTTCTTGATTGTATTTTTATGGAATCAAATCCATCACGTTGGGTGGACAGTATCCATTCTATTGCACACGCTAGTAAAGATCAAAAATGGCGTGCTCTCGATAAGAGCCGAACCCCATCCCGAAGAACTTCTGTAAGTGACCCATGGATTATTACTTCAACGGAGAGTGGTCTCCAGGTACTCAAACGACAAACGTCCTGAATCCTTTTGACCAGTCGGTTATCGACACCGTCCCCTTGGCAAGTGAGTCTGAAGTCGATCAGGCGATCCACGGCGCGATCCAGGGATTCCAAGAAATTAAAAACAGTTCTGCCTATGAACGCTCACTGTTTTTAAGGAAGACTGCTGGTTTGATTTCTGAGCGAATTGACGAGTTCGCTAAAATCATCAGCCTCGAAGAAGGAAAAACAATCGCAGAATCGCGAGGAGAGACGTTACGAGCCATCCAAACATTGGAAATTTCTGCAGAAGAAGCCAAACGGCTGGATGGAGAAGTTTTACCACTCTCGGGGGCAAGTGGGACAGACGGGAAGCTGGGAATTACGCTTCGCGTGCCTTGTGGTGTCGTTGCGGCGATCACCCCGTTTAACTACCCACTCAACCTCGTCTGCCACAAAGTGGGCCCCGCTTTGGCCGCCGGAAATTCGGTCATCATCAAACCCGCTTCCGATACACCCCTGACATCGTTGAAACTTGTTGAAGTCCTACTGGAAGCCGGGTGTCCCGCACGGGCAATTGCTTGTCTCACCGGTAGCGGAGCTAAGGTTGGAGAAGCAATTTGTCGTGACCCAAGAATCCGGAAAATCAGTTTTACCGGGAGCAAAGAAGTCGGCGAGTTCATCTGCAAAATAGCCGGATTGAAACGGGTGACCATGGAACTCGGCTCGAACAGCCCGCTGGTCGTCTTACCCGACGCCGATCTTAAAAAAGTGGTCGACGCAATTGCGTTTTCAGGGTTTGCCAATGCAGGGCAAGTCTGCATCTCCGCACAACGAGTTATCGTTCACCGTGATATTCACGATGAACTCGTCCACCAGCTGATTCCCCGCGTTAACCAAATTCAAGCGGGGAATCCCTTGGCAGCAGATTCCAATATTGGGCCCATGGTTCGCGAATCCGATGCCGTTCGGGTCGAGTCCTGGATTCAAGAAGCCGTTCAGCAAGGTGCAAAGCTTGATTGCGGCGGCGAAAGAGACAAAACCATTGTTACGCCTGCTGTCCTGACCAACGTTGAGTCGTCCATGCGAATCGC
>JAZABE010000663.1:0-2181 GCA_036137535.1 Planctomycetota bacterium
CTCAATGAGAGCGGTTATTCCCTCTTTGGTAAACTACTCTATCAGGGCCTTCTCAACGAGACTCCACCCTCGATCAATGAACCACTCAGAAACGTCGTCATCGATAAAAACCGGCAATACTTCAGACGGTACCGGCCCTTAAACACTTTTTATTACACCGGGGGCAGGAACAAAAGTTATGGCTACCTCGATTTTTTACCCGCCATGAAAAGTTTTGACTTGATGGTGGCGAACCGGGAAAAAAGAATCTGGGATCTGGCACAAGGAAAAACCTTCCAGCTTCCTGTCGACGACACCAACGTGCCGCCGCTACCGAAAACCAAGGCAAGCCGCGGGGCAAATCGCTGGATCACGGCTGAAGCCGAATTGAAAGAATTCAAAATTGACCCCCGATTCAATGTCAATCTTTTTGCGGGTGAAGAAGAATTCCCTGACATTGCGGCCCCAATCCAAATGCGTTGGGATAGCCAGGGTCGGCTTTGGGTCAGTTGCTCGACCACCTATCCCCACGTGTACCCGGGTAACGAACCCAACGACAAACTGGTCATTCTTGAAGATCTCGACGGAGATGGAAAAGCAGATAAGTCAACCGTTTTTGCCGACAATCTCCACATCCCCCTATCGTTTGAATTTGGCGACGGCGGCGTTTATGTTTCCGAAATGCCCGATCTGACTTTTCTGAAGGACACCGATGGAGATGGCAAGGCCGACCTACGTCGCAGAGTTTGGACGGGCTTCGGCACTGAAGATTCCCACCACTCCTTACACGATTTCACCTGGACACCTGATGGCGACTTGATTTTCCGGGAATCCATTTTCCATCACTCCCAAGTTGAAACGCCTTATGGACCCGTCCGACAACAAAACAGCGGTTGGTTTCGCTTTGAACCCCGAAAACACCGCTTGACCAGTTTCGGCACGTATCACAGCACCAATCCCTGGGGCGTTACTTTTGACGATTGGGGACAGCACACCGCCAGTCATCCGATTTACGCCGAAGCGTTCCACTCGCTTGATCCTCCCTATCCAAACCAGCATCCCCGTCCCGCCGGTCTGCAAGCTTATTCCGGCGTTTGCGGCCAGGAATTTATTGATTTCAACACCTTTCCTGAAGAATTGAGCACCGGTCATTTTGTCAAAGTTCGTTACAAACCGACTAACCGAGTAGAAATTCTCAAATGGAAAGAGACCGCTTTCGGTTACGAAGAGGAGTATGTCAGCGATCTGATTTTTTCTTCCAACTTAAGTTTCATTCCTGTCGATCTGCGGTACGGACCCCGCGGCGCTCTGTATGTCTGTGACTGGTACAACCCCGTCAAAGGACATGCCCAGTATTCCCTGAGAGACGAACGCCGCGACCGACATTCCGGACGCATCTGGCGGATCACCGCAAAAGGCAAACCGCTCCAGCAACCCCCGAAAATTGCCGGGACGACCATAGAACAACTGCTTGAACTTTTAAAACGCCCGGAGTACCGATACCGCTACTGGGCCAAGCGAGAATTGCGAGAAAAAGATCCAAATGCTGTTAAACCACTATTAGACCATTGGGTCACCAAACTCAGCGCCAACGACCCCCGGTTTCGGCATCACCAGGTTGAGGCCATCTGGGCTTATCGGAATATTGACCGGTTAAACCTAGATTTAATCCGGGAAGTGTTGGGTTGCGAAAACCACCACGCCCGCGCCGCCGCAACCAAGCAGCTTCGCTACTGGCATCCCCATCTCGACGATGGAATCAATTGGTTAAACCGGGCCGCCAACGACCCCAACGCAATCGTCCGCATGGAGGCCGCCATTGCGGCCAGTTATATAGGAACCCGGGAAGCTTTCGAAGCCATCCTGGATCTCTTCAAATACCCAACCAAGGGCCATTTGAGTTACGCGATTACCTGCTCATTAGGATCGAAGTCTTTAAAACGCCACTGGCAAAACAACCCGAAATACAACATTGAACAACTTCTGCGAACAGCCAAACGAAAGCTAGTCATCCAGGAACCCAACCCTTCCGCTTCTCAGGCTCAATTTGACACCCAAAAAAACCTTAAAACCGTCCGAATCTCTTGCATCCCGGAGCAAATGCTCTTTACGGTCAACCAGTTTAACGTCCGACCCGGACAGCCCATCAAAATTGTGTTCAGCAACCCGGATGCAACCGATCACAACTTAGTATTTGTTCAA
>JAZABE010000664.1:0-4357 GCA_036137535.1 Planctomycetota bacterium
AACAACAACTTCTAGCGTTCAACCAGAATACTTTGATCCCTTTACTTAAACTCCAGGAACAAAAACTGGGCACCGCTGAAGAACTCCAGTCGATCATCGATGCCGTGAAAGCCGAACCGATTCTGGGGATTAAATTGAGTGCTGCCCACTTCCTGTCACTGGATATCGCAAGTCTCAAAACCCAGCAAGAGACCATCAAAAAAAACTCCGAGGAACATCAAAACAACACAGAACGCTTGAACCAACTGGCAACCCAACTGGCAAACCTCAAAACAAACTTCCCCGCGGTCGTGAAATTCCTTGCTGGTTTCAATCAAGCCCAGTCCCACCAATCCAATCTTTCCGATCCCTACGATGATGAAATCTGGGCAGCCTTGATTACCGCCGTCACGATTGCCATGCTCGTGGTTGGCCGATTTGCACTCATTCAAAATTTCTCCACCGCCCTGGTTGGAATGTTCACGCTCGTTACCGTAATTAACATTATCCTGCTGCAGTCCAACCCAAGTTGGGGCTTTTCAGTGAACAATATCCTGGACGGTTTGAAATTCCGCTTGCCCCCAGAATCCAATCAGGGAATCTCCATCGCACTGATGGCTTTTGGAATCATTGGAGTGGGGGCGAACGAATTGGTCATGTATCCCTATTGGTGCCAGGAAAAAGGTTACGGGAAATTTGTAGGACCGAATGATGGCAGCCCTGAATGGACTCAGCGGGCCCAGGGATGGATGCGAGTGATGCGTTGGGATGCCTGGTGCTCGATGATCATTTACACGTTCGCCACAGTTGCTTTTTATCTGCTCGGCGCCTGCATTCTTTGGCGATCAGGGCTAACGCCCGAAGGAAACGACACCATCCGCTACCTGTCCGTCATGTACGAACCCGTTTTCGGGCCTACAGCTCAGACCATTTTCTTGGTTGGAGCTTTCGCGGTTCTCTATTCGACGTTCTTCGTGGCTAACGCCGCCCACGCTCGAACCTTTAGTGATGCGCTGCGGGTCATCGGTTTGGCTCAAAAGACAAGCTACCGCAAGCTGGTGGTTTTTTTCAGCGGATTTTTTCCATCCTGCTGCATCCTGATCTACCTGATTTATCCCAAGCCGGTCCAATTGGTTTTAATCAGTGGACTGATGCAGGCTTTGATGTTACCAATGCTTGCCGGTGCGGCCATCTATTATCGTTACCGACGGATCGGGCGAGAGATGCAACCCGGAAAAGCCTGGGACTTTTTCCTCTGGTTATCCGCCTTGGGAATGCTCGTAGCCGGACTCTGGGTGGCCTGGACGAAAATCACATACTAGCGCCCCTTGAATAGGATGTCACCGTTAATCAACCCGGAATTTTAACCCCAAGAATCAACAGGATGACCTCAACCCCCAATCACCGATACATTCGCCAATCCCGTTTCCAGCCGATTGGGGAAGAGGGTCAGCAAAAACTCAAACAAGGCCGAGCACTGATTGCCGGATGCGGGGCACTGGGATCGGTCATCGCCAACACACTGGCCCGTTCCGGAGTTGGTTTCCTGAGAATCGTCGACCGCGATTATCTGGAACTCAACAACCTTCAACGACAGGTCCTTTACGATGAAGAGGATGTCCAACAAGGTCTTCCCAAGGCTGTCGCCGCTGCCAACAAGCTTCGCCGAATCAATTCGGAAATTGAAATCGAACCGGTGGTCAGTGATCTCAATTATTCAAACATCGGCAGCTACTGTGAGGATGTCGATGTCATTTTGGATGGAACCGATAATTTTGAAATCCGCTTTCTCTTGAATGATGCTTCGATTCGTTACGAAATCCCCTGGGTTTACGGTGGCTGCATCGGTGCGGACGGGCAAACCATGACCATCATCCCAGGACATTCTCCCTGCTTAGCCTGCCTCATGACCGATGGACCGCCACCGCCAGGGACCACTGCGACCTGTGATTCAGCCGGGATCCTGGCGCCGATTATCAATATCATTGCCTCGATTGAGGCTGCCGAAGCCCTCAAGATTCTCAGCGGCAACCAGAACCAGGTCAGCCAGACGCTTTCGGTATTTGAACTTTGGAACAACCGCTCCCGTCAACTCAGCCTGGATTCATTAAACTCGGCCGAATCCCCCTGCCCGGTTTGCAAACAACACCAGTTTGAATGGTTATCCGGAGAACGGGGATCGCAATCCGCAATTTTGTGTGGGCGAAATTCTGTACAACTCACCTTTCCGGGAGAATCGCTGGACCTGGAAAAACTTGAATCCGAACTGGGTAAAATCGGCATCGTCCAACGAAATCCATTCCTGCTCCGTGCCGATATTGAAGGCTTCCGTTTGACACTTTTCCCGGATGCCCGGGCAATCATCACGGGAACGGAAGACATATCGATTGCCAAAACTTTATATGCGAAATACGTTGGACACTAACCTAACCGTGATCGGATCACGGGGTCGATTTCGGTTGCCCAAGCTACCAATGGTTTAAAAACACAATGACGACAAACTCTATTGGCCTAATCCAATCTCATTTAAAATCCTACCTCGCTCTCTGTGCCATCTGCTACGCAGTCGCTCCCAGCGGCAATGTGAATTCACAGGATGCAAATTCCAGCCTCCAGGACAAAGCTGAAAAATCTCTTGCCAGCGTCGGGACGCACGTTCAAAAGTCAGTCGTGCAAATCGCCATGACGGACCAACAAGGGAAACCGCAATCCGTTGGAACCGGGTTTGCCGCGATTCAGAAAGGTTTAATCGTGACCAATTTGCACGTCATTGGTGAAGGACGATCTTTTGTCCTAAAAAATTCCGAAGGGAACCCCCTAACCGTTACCGAAGTCGTCGCTTCAGATCGGTTTGTCGACCTGGCCATTTTAAGGATCAAGGAGACGCACCTCAAACCGTTGAAACTTGCCGACTACACTCAAGTAAAAAAAGGCCAACCGTTTGTTGCCATCGGACACCCCCAAGGGCTGGAAAATTCCATGGTGCAGGGGGTCATTTCTTCCAAGAGAAATATCGATGGACGCCAAATGCTTCAAGTCGCCATGCCCGTCGAAGCCGGCAACAGTGGCGGACCGTTGGTCAATGCAGCTGGCGACGTGGTCGGCGTGGTCACCCTGAAATCGTTGGCTACCAACAACATCGGATTCGCCATTGGTTCAGACCAGATCCAAAAACTTATCGACCAACCGAATCCCGTTCCCATTTCCCGTTGGCTGACAATTGGTGTCCTCAGATCCGACATCTGGAAACCTCAGTTCGGCGCTTCCTGGCGCCAAAAAGGAGGACGGATTCTGTCGCATTCTGCCGGTGAAGGTTTTGGAGGGCGAGCGCTTTGCCTTTACCAAAAACCGGTCCCCCAAACTCCCTTCGAGCTGGAAGTTGAAGTTAAACTCGACGATGAATCTGGTGCCGCCGGCTTAGCTTTTAAAATCGACGACCAAGGAAGGCATTATGGATTTTATCCCAGCAATCAGAATTTGAGATTCAGCCGCTTCGAGGGATCTACTCCATACCAATGGTCTGTTCTCTATGACCAACCAACGGTGGCTTACAAACCCGGCCGTTGGAACCGTTTGAAAGTTAGAATTGAAAAAGACAAGATTATCGCTTTTGTGAATAACACCCGGATCGGTGAATTCAACGAAACCAAACTGCAGGGGATAAAAATTGGTTTGGCCAAATTCCGGGAAACTCGGGCCGAATTCCGGAATTTTCGGGTTGGTCAATCATTAACCCGTCCCGGCCTTTCCACTGAACAAAAATCTCACCTTGTCAAAAATCTTGCGGGACCATTGTCCAATCTCAAATTCGAAGATTATTTAAAGGAGGCTAAACACTTCCCCAAACCCTCCCAAGAATTGATCTTGGATCACGTCAACAGGCTTGAGAGTAAAATTGACCGATTAAAACTTCTCGCCGATGCTGTACACGTCGAACAAGTCAAACAAAATTTCGCAAAAGTAATCGATCAAAAAAAGGAGCAGGACATTGATTTAATCTTAGCCTGTCTCTGGATTGCTCGCTTAGATGACCCCGACCACGAGATCAACGGTCATCTCGACTACTTTGAATCCTTGGCGAAGCAACTGCTGGAAAGCGCCAAAAAGGTTCGCACGGATGAAGAAAAAATAGCTGTGCTCAACCGTTTCCTGTTCGAACGCAATGGATTCCATGGAAGCCGCCACGATTATTATCGCCCAGAAAACAGTTACATTTCCCATGTCCTAGAAGACCGGGAAGGCATCCCCATTACTTTGTCCATTCTCTACATCGAATTTGCCAAGAGGCTTGGTTTGGCCATTGATGGAATCGGATTGCCTGGACATTTTCTCGTGGCCCATAATCGGCCAGCATCCCCACCCCAACTGATCGACGTCT